>CAYYUU010000695.1:0-4805 GCA_964474955.1 uncultured Alcaligenaceae bacterium
CGCTTGTCCATGACGTGGACATTACGGACGTCCTTCCGCACGCTCCAGTTGCCCTTGTCGTCGATCAAGTGCGGATACATCTTTTTCTTCTTCACCAGATACGATAGCGTTCCCTTTTTGTCGATCGGATCGATCCGACCGAATCCCAACATGTTGGACTGGCCCAGTAAAATGAATACTTGGACTGGCTTGTTGGCGGCAGCTGGCTTTCCGTCTGGGTCGGGCAGTTGCTTGGGATTATCCGCGGACACATTAGATAGAAATAGTGCCATCAAGAGTATGACGGGGAAGGCGAAAATCAAGCGAGATCGAGTGTGAAAATTCATGTGTTCTCCTGGTGGTGCGGGACAGGTGACAAATTGGTGGGATGAAGTAATGTAACGACCGGAAACGGGTGGTTTGATGCCCTTCAAAGGAATAACATATGAGAATTTATGTATCATGCAACGGCGTTGTCAAAGTGAGTAGAGCAGTACTGTGCCGGTTGATGTCGGCTTGAGTTTATCGCGACCCTCGGCCAAGACGACCAGCGGCGTCGAAAGACACAACAAAAGAATCACCCATCGCCTGAGATCACCCAAAATCATATTGTCAGTCTGGAACCTTGTATTGTCCGCGGAGTCGTTTCAGTTCTTGCTTATACTGCTGAATAATGCGCAAGTATTGCGAATCACCATACCGATTTTTTAGTTCCATTGGGTCGCGTTTCAGGTCATAGAATTCCCACGTATCGAGGTTTTTGTCCGGGAATCGAATTAGTTTGTAGCGATGATCACAAACGCCATAATGAACCGGCACACCATGACCACCGGCTTCATAGTAGTGGTAATAGAAAGTTTTGCGCCAGTCTGCTGGTGTCTTGCCGCGTAAGAGCGGGACGAGTGACCGTCCTTGCATATCCTTGGAAATTTTGGCCTTGGCAATGTCCAGGAACGTTTCCGCGAAGTCCAGGTTTGAAACCAACGCACTGTTTTTGCTTCCGGGTTGGGTGACGCCGGGCCACCGAACGATTAGAGGCGTGTGGAGGCTTTCGGCATACATCCAGCGTTTATCGAACCAGCCGTGCTCGCCCAGATAGAAACCTTGATCCGAACTGTAGATCACGATGGTGTTCTTGGCCAACCCCGTGTCGTCAAGATACTTGAGCAGCCGCCCTACGTTTTCGTCGACCGCCTTGACGCAACGTAGATAGTTCTTCATATATCGTTGATAGTTCCAACGTGTCTTTGCCTTGCCCGTCAATTTGGCCTTCTTCACGGCTTCGTTGCGTGGGCGGAAGTGAGCATTCAACGCCTTGAATTGTTCTTTTGTGAGTTTGCTGGCAAAGCGGAACATTAATCGCCGCGGTCCCATATGGTTCGCAATGCCCATCTTGTGGTTCGCCGCGGGTTTCCTGGTGGCGTAGTCATCAAAGAGCGTCGGAGGCTCTGGTATCTTTACTTTCTCCAGGTAGTTGAGGTGTCGAATCGCCGGTTCCCACGTGCCGTGCGGTGCCTTGTTGTGACACATTAGAAAGAAGGGTTTCTTCGTGTCGCGTTGCTTGAGCCAGGCCAAGGTTCGATCTGTGATGATGTCGGTCGTGTAGCCGGTGTGTTTGACTGTTTTGCCGTTAGTCAGAAACACAGGATTGTAATAACGGCCCTGTCCCTTCAAGACTTCATAATGATCGAACCCGGTTGGCGTGGATTTGAGATGCCATTTGCCGATCATGGCTGTGACGTATCCAGCCTGGCGCATCAGTTTTGGGACGGTCTGCTGTGAGCCGTTGAACTTCCCTTTGTTGGTGCGCTGGCCATTTATGTGTGAATACTTGCCAGTGAGAACAACGGCTCGGGACGGAGCACAAATAGAATTCGTGACGAGGCAATGCGTAAACAACATGCCACGTTTGGCGATACTATCAATGTTCGGCGTCGGAGCAACCTTCGCGAGCGGACCACCATACGCAGAGATAGCTTTGAGTGCGTGATCGTCGCTAAAGATGAAGATGATATTTGGGCTTTTGTTCTGGGCGTGCACTGAGTTTGGAAAGCACGCAAGAACAAGTACGAATAGCAACGAAAATCGCAACATAGAATGTTGTGAGGTCAACATAAGCTCAGGTCGTGGCTTGAGGTTGCTTCCGAACGTCACGTCTATTGCCTCCAGAAGTCCACTGCGCACGTGGAATCCGAGTTGAGATGCCAGACCGGTTTCTCTTCGACGGCCTTACATCTCCAATCCCGGCAACGGTTGTTGCTTCCCGGCCTCAGCGATCTGATCCATCACAGTCTTGGCCAGAGCGACATACATCTTGGCGACCTCTGAGTCGGAATGTTTCTTGACGATCGGTTCTCCAGTGGCTCCACATTCCGGAACTCGGGGATCCATCGGGATTTCGCCGATGTAAGGAACCCCTGCGGCTTCGGCGAGTTTCTTCCCGCCGCCGTGTCGGAAGATTTCATATCGCTTGCCGTCATCGCCTACGAAGTAGCTCATGTTTTCCACGATGCCCAAAACGGGGACGCGTAACTTTGAGAACGTTTCCAGACCCTTACGGGCATCGATCAAACTGACTTCTTGCGGAGTCGTAACAATCACGGCACCGGACAGAGGCACAGTCTGGCAAAGAGAAAGCTGCACATCACCGGTTCCCGGTGGCAAGTCGATGACCATGAAGTCCAATTCGCCCCACTGGACTTGTTGAAAGAACGCCATGGTGTACTGATGAACCATCGGGCCTCGCAGAATGGCCGGTTGATTCGGATCGACGAGAAATCCCATCGACATGATTTTGAGGCCAAATTTCTCGATTGGGAACTGCGTCAGGTCGGGCGTGAACGGTCCCTGGATTCCGAACATGGTCGGCATGCTTGGCCCATAGATATCGGCGTCGATGATTCCGACCTTCTGGGCGTGCATCTGTAGGGCTAACGCCAGGTTCGCCGCGACCGTAGATTTTCCGACGCCGCCTTTTCCACTGGCCACCGCGACCATGTTCTTGATGGTCGGCATTTCGAGTTTTTGTATCTGTTGTTGTCCGCCTGGTGGTTGCATTTGATTTATCCTTTCTCCCCGTTTTGGGAGTCGATGTCACAAATTTGGCGAAGGAATTCTAGAGTGAATATCCCAGTATCGTGTCCATCACTCCAGGTAATTTTGTAGGCGTAGTATCCGACCGGTTCGAACTTGACCGGTTTCAAGGGCTCAAGTTCGGCAGGCGATAGAATCCGCAACGGGTCCGGTGGCTTGGCCTTCTCCTCGCGGCATCCAGCACACGGACAATGCGCCCGTAACGTCCGCCAGGCATATTTGCAGACCTTGCCATCATCCCACTCAATCACCAAGTGGTCGTCGCCTTCTTTCCGCAAGGCTTTTGGTATTGGATGTTGCGAACCGGACATGGCGAAAGCTCCCAAACCATGCGATTAATCTGTACTCTTTAGTATAGTAATGCGGGGCAAAAAGAAATGGGGGCGGTCGGAAAAATCGATCTTGAGTCGGAGGGTTGAGGTCTTCGACTCCTGGGCAGTTTGCCCAGGCTACGTTGAGGTTGGCTTTCAACCAACAAACTCTGGCCCTCAACCCTCATCGAGAGTGAGATGTCGCGCCAGGATTCGACCGATGATCTGTTCGCCCTTGGGATTGGCGTGGACAACATCGCGCATGAAATATTTCACGTCTTTGCCGGATTCGCGAACGTATTTCCCCCAGTGGGCTCGCATGTCGAGAAAGGCCGAGTTGGTCTCTTTTGCGAGTCGCAAGAGTTTGGCCCGGTACGTTTTGCCTTTGGGATCGAATTCGAATTGCCACTGTTTGTCGTTCTTTGGATCGACGCGACCGAACGAACCGCTCATGAGGAGCACATCACATTTCCGTTTGGCGCGGACTTGTTGAATGACTGAGCGAATCGAGTCGATATCGTTTCGTTGACTGATGCCGCCGATTATCAACAGGTCCGGTTTTTGATCGAGCACATATCGCCTGACTCGCTCGGGCTTTTTGTACCACCAACAGCCGGTGCTGCCGCGAACACAGGTGATCTTCGTAATGCGATGTTTGGGATATTGTTTCTGAACGAGCAAGTCCCAGGAGGAACGGCTCGTGTCGTTCACAATGCTATCGCCGAGCATGACGACGCGGAGTTCACCTTTTTTCGCCTTGAGTATCGAAGCTGTCTTTGGGAGAAATTTCCATCGGTCCTTTGACGGTGTGTATTTCAAGGGTGGCATTTCGGAATAGATTTTCTCGATCTGCTTCAGCGTCCGTCGTGGCTTCGTCAAGACGTAGGCTCCCTGCTTGTCGGGTTTGGCTGCGACTGGTGAGACGATCGAAACAAGACACAAGGCTGTGAAGACAAAAGAGCGACGCATGTGGTAGTTTCTCACTGCGGTTTGGTGTGAGCATCATTGGTTTGACTCGTCTACCACACAACAATCCCAACCGAATGTCAAGAGTGAGGCTATCCCATGAAATGGATCCTATGCGGCGTGCTCAGTACGATCTGCGTGATGGCGAACTGCGCCTTCGCCGACGAACCTTCGAAAAACGAAACGCCGCTCGAAATCCGGAGGGCCATCGACGCCTATTTGGATCAGCGTTTCCTTCCGGGAATCAAGGCGGCAAAGGCCACGGCAGCGCTCGTGAAAAAACTCAAGGCCGCAAAGGTGGGGCCGGAAGAACTCGAAAAACTCTTGCGTGCCGGGCGAGTCACTTATCCGAAATCGGCGACGAAGTGAAAGTTATTGGCCAAGCAAAAACTCCAATGCGAGCATGTCGATTACTCGACCGAATATTTTCTCTACGTTCCCAAGAAGTACGATCCG
>CAYYUU010000696.1:0-4796 GCA_964474955.1 uncultured Alcaligenaceae bacterium
ACTTGATCGCACGTACGAACCGGAGGCGACCGAAGAAGAAACGAAACGAAATCTTCCAGATGGCCGTTCTCGATCCCAAACTCGCGATCCTCGACGAGACCGACTCGGGGCTCGATATCGACGCTTTGCGAGTCGTGGCCGATGGCGTCAACGCTCTTCGAAATGCCGAACGGAGTTTCGTCGTCATCACGCACTATCAAAGGTTGCTGAATTATATTGTCCCGGACCATGTGCACATTCTGTTCAATGGAAGGCTTGTCAAATCCGGGACAAAAGAGTTGGCCCTGGAACTCGAAGATAAAGGTTACGAGTGGATCAAAGAAGAAGTGGCCGCTCAGGGCGTGTAATGGTCAATGACCATCATTAATGACAACGATCGGGAAAACACACATATATATATAACATTATTCAGTGTTGATGGAAACCATGCTGGAAACCAAACAAGAGACTGACTTCTATTTGGAAGCGCACGAAGAGTTCGAGCGTTCTGTCACCGCCCACGATCCGGCTTGGCTTCGGCCCATTCGTAAAGCTGCGATTGCCAAGTTTGCCGAACTTGGGTTTCCAAGTCGTCGGGACGAGGATTGGAAATATACCTACTCGGCTCTTACCCCGCTGTTGAAGACTCCGTTCAAACGAACCGAAGAAGCCGTTCAAGGGGCCCCGGCCTCGCAAGTAAAAGAACACGCGTTCGCAGACGCGATCCAGCTGGTGTTCATCAATGGGCGGTTCTCGAAGGAGCTTTCGGACGTCGGAGAACTGCCAGCCGGGGTTATCGTCACAAACTTGGCGACGGCGATTGACAATCATGGTGAGTTAGTCGAACCTCATTTGGCTCGCTATGCCCAACACGAAGATTATTCAATCACGGCTTTGAACACGGCGTTCCTTCGTGATGGTACGTTTGTCTACGTCAAGGCCAACACAGTTGTCGAGAAGCCAATCCACATCCTGCATTACTCGTCTGCGCCGCTCGAACCGATCATGGCGTTTCCGCGTCACTTGATCGTGACCGAGAAGAGCAGTCAGGTCACGATCGTCGAGACCCATGTCGGAAACGAAGGCCAACTCTATTTCAATGATGTGGTCGTCGAGGTGTTCGCTGCTGAGAACTCAACGATAGATCATTACAAAGTCGTTCGTGAAAGTAATCAGTCGTTTCACATCGCGAACCTCCAGGGTTTTCTGGAGCAACATAGTAACTTCCTCTCGCATTATTTTGCTATGGCAGGAGGTGTAATTCGTAACGAATCGAGAACGATATTCGATGGCGAGAACTCTGAGTGTACATTCAATGGACTGTATCTGGGGCGAGGTTCGCAACACCTTGATAACCATACCGTGATCGACCACGCAAAGCCCCATTGTAATAGTCACGAACTATATAAGGGGCTCCTCGACGACAAAGCCAGGGGCGTATTCAATGGAAAGGTGTTCGTTCGCCAAGACGCCCAGAAGACCGACGCGAAGCAGACAAACCAGGCTCTTTTACTATCGGACGACGCCACGATCGACACCAAGCCGCAGCTCGAAATTTTCGCCGATGATGTGAAATGTACGCATGGAGCTACGGTTGGACAATTAGACGAGACGTCATTATTCTATCTTCGTTCGCGAGGGATCAATCTAAATCAAGCCAAGAGCTTGCTCATCTTTGCCTTCGCCAACGACATTATTCAACGAATTAAAGTAGATGCCATTCGGACTCAATTAGAAGATGCACTCCTAACCCGGCACGCCTTGCCGCGGTTCCAGGAGACATAGGAGATATAGACATGGGAATTCAAACCATCCCTGGACCAGTTTCGGGAGCCAGCAAGTTGGAAACCGCCCTTTCCCTGGACGCACAGCGGGTTCGCCAGGACTTCCCAATCCTACACCAGGAAGTGCGTGGAAAGCCACTCGTATATTTGGACAACGCCGCCACGACGCAAAAACCCAAAGCGGTGATCGACGCAGTACGGAATTATTATGAAACCGATAACGCGAACGTGCACCGGGGCGTTCATCTACTCAGTGAGCGAGCCACCCGAGATTACGAAAATGCTCGCGTCAAGATCCAACGATTTCTGAACGCCAAGTCCACCAGAGAGATTGTCTTCACTCGCGGATGTACCGAGGCCATCAATCTTGTTGCGTCGAGTTGGGGCCGTCAGAATGTACAGGCCGGAGACGAAGTTCTGATATCGTATATGGAACACCATTCCAACATCGTCCCCTGGCAAATGCTGTGTGACGAGAAGGGAGCCAAACTCCGAGTCATTCCCATCAACGATGACGGAGACCTCCTTTTGGACGACTACGAACAACTGCTCACGGACAGAACCAAGATTGTGTCTCTGGTCCATGTTTCGAATACGCTCGGAACAGTCAATCCAGTGAAACATCTCATCGATCTGGCTCACGAACGCGACATTCCTGTGTTACTCGATGGTGCCCAGGCTGTCCCCCATCTGGGTGTTGATGTTCGTGATCTGGATTGCGAATTCTATGTCTTCTCTGGCCACAAAGTATATGGGCCGACCGGTGTTGGAGTCTTGTACGGCAAACAAGACATTTTGAATTCGATGCCGCCCTATCAGGGTGGCGGGGACATGATTTACTCCGTGAGTTTCGAGAAGACCAAGTATAACGAACTTCCGGCCAAGTTCGAAGCGGGTACGCCCAACATCGCTGGAGTCATAGGGCTTGGTGCGGCGCTGGATTATGTTACAGGTCTCGATTTGGACGTTATTGCGGCTCACGAAGACGAACTTCTGGAATATCTGGTCGAATCTCTCGAACAAATATCCGACGTACGACTTATTGGCAATCCGAAACAGCGTTCCGGTTCGGTTTCGTTTACGATCGACGGTATCCACCCCCACGACATCGGGACTCTTCTGGACCAGGAAGGAGTGGCAATCCGGACGGGGCATCATTGTACCCAGCCATTGATGGAACGATACCGAGTTCCGGCCACGGCCAGAGCCTCTGTCGGCTGTTACAACACGCGCGCCGACATCGATGCTCTCGTCCGAGGCATCGATAAGGTTAAGGAGGTTCTCGGATAATGCCACTGCACAATGAACTGTATGAAGACCTGATAAAAGATCACAGTAAGTCGCCTCGGAATTTCCGATCTATGGATAATCCCGATCGACAAGTCGAAGGGCGCAATCCGCTTTGCGGCGATCACTTTACTGTCTATCTCAAGATGGAAGGTGAAACGATCGCAGACATATCTTTCCAGGGTGACGGATGCGCGATATCGAAATCCTCCGCGTCCATTATGACTCAGTTACTAAAAGGGAAGACACGCGACGAGGCCGGGAAACTATTTACGACCTTCCACGAGTTAGTGACCGGTTCGCCCGACGAAGAAATCGACGACGAAACGCTCGGCAAGATGGCCGTTTTCGCCGGAGTCCGAAAATTCCCGGTCCGGGTCAAATGTGCAACGTTGGCCTGGCACTCAGTTCATAACGCCTTGGAAGGTAAGGCCGAAGCCGTCACCACAGAAGAAAGCCATGCTGACGAATAAATAGTTCTCGACGTTCGCCAGGCCAAAGATATACGAAGGAGAGGAGAATCTAACTATGGATCCGAACGTCACACCACTTGGCATGTCCCGGCTTGATCCAAACGCTAAGGAAGATGAAAAAATCAACCAGGACAAACCATTGAGCAACGGATCAGGGGCTCAGCCTCCGGAAGACGAAACGCCACTTCCTGATCTCAATTTATCTGCCGAAGAGATCGAGGCGATTCGCCAAAAAGTTATCGACAAACTTCACACTTGCTTCGATCCAGAGATTCCAGTCAACATATACGAACTCGGACTAATCTGCAACATCAGTATCCAGACCACGGGACTCGTGGAGATCGATATGACATTGACATCTCCAGCGTGTCCCGTCGCTGGTTCTCTTCCGGGCGAAGTTCAAGCCAAGGTTCAGCAACTCCCCGAAGTCCCTCGTGCGAAAGTGACCCTTGTGTGGGAACCACAATGGGAAAAAAGCCGTATGTCGGAGGCGGCAAAATTACAACTTGGCATTGACGACTGAACTCAGTTCTTTCGGCTGCGGAAGGTTGTAGATTTGCTACAACCCGCGTACACTATGAACAGCATCTTCGCTTCCTAATTTCGCTCTGTTGGAAGGTTGTCGTCATGCGTTTTCGTGTACTCGTTCTCATTGGGCTTCTTGTTGGTGCGTCGGTTGACTCAGCAACTTCCCAAGTTCCATCGAAAGCTGGTGACGTCCCTGTCATGAAATCAAACAAGGGTTCGATTAAACCTCTCGTTTTTGATCCCGAAGACGACAAGAGCAAGATTGTTCCGGCGAAAAAAATGGTGGGAAAGCGAACAAATACCAAACACCAAAGAAGAGTGGTGACGAGGAACTGAAACCCATCGAGCGAATCGGAGCACCATAAAAGATCAAGGGCGATAGGCAGAGGACGGCAAACCACAACCCTAAGTCTTGTTTCCCGAAGAGATAGGCAAGAACAAGCCCTGAACCGAGACACAAACACCAGAACCTCTGCCAAGCATCTCATATCGGGGGACACAAGGTACTCTTAGCGAATATCAACGGGCGGTTCCAACTCCAGTGGCAGATATATTGATCCTTCGCTCGCCGCGCCACCTTCAACGCCATACGCGTACCCGTATATCTATGGGCCAACCTATTACGGATTTCTAGGGTGTTCGATCTATCCCAGGAATTCGCATCTCCGGCTCGTTCCTCCCATCCTCCACAGTATAGATCCTACTCCGGGAACACCCCTGATTATTACCAAAACAACACAGCCCC
>CAYYUU010000697.1:0-4795 GCA_964474955.1 uncultured Alcaligenaceae bacterium
TCGGAAAACAAAACCACACAAACAACCCCGATCACAATTTTCGCCTCTTGAGCGAAATTTTCACAAAAACCTCTTGACCCAACACTTCTTGGCGAGGATTCCGGCTTTCTGCCATGCTCGTTTCGTGGGCGGATATCCTGGATGAGGAGAAGGCCGCCGACTGCATCACACCTTAATTTCTTCTTGCAACACCTCCGAAGAGATCCCTCTTTCTTGCAAAAGAAAACGCAAGTGTTCGGCTTGACCCCGCGTCAACCGCGTACCAAAAGAGATAGGCAAATTTTCGACGGACTCCGTCGCCGATTGTTGCGACAGGACTTTGCACTGCTCCAGGAGCGAAACGAGCCACTGTTTTTCGTTCGGAGGGCACTCGGTCACTTCGACGGACCAATTTCCCGACGCGGGTTGACGTCGGAGCAAACGTTCCAGATCGGGCCAAGCGAGGACGGCCACCAAACGATCTCCCGGACCGAGTTTGGCTCGCATTGGATCGGCTGGGGGTGTTAATCCAGAGTCGGCTGGAATAACTGCGAGAGGGACCAAATGATAATCCATCGCCAGAACCCAGACAGGTTGTCCGAAGAATTGCGAAGCCAGCGAACCGATCGACAACGAGTGGTTCGCCAAAGTCAGGATGCCGGTAGAATCGTCATCGGTTTCTCCCTCTTCGAGATGGACCAGGATGTCAATGACCGCGAATAATCGGTCTTGGATCTGGAAAATCGTCTGAACTCGGTCCCCGAACAACCCTGCCACAAAGGCAGGAGCGGCGACGGTGGGGATCGACACACCGTTGCGAATGTTAGTGGCCCTGCGCAAAAGTTCTTCCAGTTTGGGATCGGACTGGAGAGGAATAATTTTTTGACGTGGGTTTAACTTCACCGCCAACATGGCGATCTCCAAGTTGTCGAGATCGTTCTCAGTGCAAATAACTATGGCCCTTGATGTCGCGACACGGGCCTGCCTGAGAACTTCTCCGACGGTGGCATCACCGATGATGACAGGGACGCCGTTTCGGCGAACGGTGGGAACGAAGTTGTTATCCGCACGAGACTCCACGACAACAACCCGTTCGCCCGAATACATGAGTTCGTCGACCAGCTGGAATCCGATTGGTGCCAGCCCACACACGATCACATGTCCGCCATCGGGGATTCGCCGAACTTCCAAAGCTCCACGCAAACTCGCAGCGAGCAAATACCGTGTGAGAATGGCTGTGAATGCGGCCGTCAACGCGGCACCAACAAAACGTAATGCACTCACATATACTCTTAACTCTTCTCTATTCTCACGCATATCGGCCATCGTCGCCATAATACTCACACTGTGATAAATGGCATTCGGAATGGATTCTTGACCAAAGATGACGAACACTAATGTGCTTGTGGTGACAACGAACACCAAAACCAGAAATAACATCTTCAACAACAGATCTATTTCCCGGAATGTTTGATGGATCATCCGGAAGAAGCGACGAATAGAACTCGCCCAACGCAGTTCCAAAAACGAGTCTTCTGTTTGGCGGGCCAGATTCGTGAGGTTCGCGGGCGTCCCACATACAACAATGCCGTCCTTGGCTCGTAACTTTCGAGATCGGTCGATGGTATCGAGATAGGTTTCGTCTCCTTCGCGAGTGAGATGACTCAGCAGCCAAACGTCGTTGCTCGTTGTGACTTGCTCCAGTGTTTGGCCAATCAACCCGGAACCTACCGGGACTGTGAATTGTGAGATTTGCCAACGTTCGAGTTGAGCCCCTTCGATCCGGAATGTTCCCAAAACTTGTCCGGGTAAGGTTCGCGCCGCTAACATGGGTGCCGTCAAAGAAGGGATACTGAGCGGGAAGACTCGTGGCGCGACGTTGGCGATGTTTTCGATCAAGTTGTTGTTGAAGAGCCTGACGACGATCCTCACTTTGGGATTCAGTGCTCGGACGGATAAGGCCGTGGAGATGTTGAGAAAATCATCGTTCGTGACGATAATCACACCGCGGGCTTGCGCAACTCCAGCTTGTTCCAGAGTCTCTTCCTGTCGGCAATCTCCGCGAATGAGTCGAGCATCACCGAGTCGTTTATCGTTTGGCGAAGCCTGTGTGTCGATAACGGTTACACCGAACCCCGCCTCAAGAAGATACCTGAGCACACGCCAACCGACGCCACCCAATCCACATAGCAAAATTGTCTGATCCATACTATTTCCTTCGCTGGTTGCAGAACTGTAGAAAGCGAACCCCACCGGCTTGGTTTCGCAACCAAGATTAATGCTGCGACTCTGATTTTCCTGCGGTCAAGTATAAATCAACGACTTCCTGAAGTTTATGTTTGACGACGTCGCCACTCACATCCTCCCCAGTTTTTGCTTCGAGCGAGGCTTTCAGGTCGTCATATGTTTTTTGGGGGATCGTGGGCGTCGTTTCCTCTTGCAAGTTCATCAAGAAGGAACTCCCAATGAGGGAGATAAATGTTCCAAAGATACCCAGCCCAAAGACGACGGTCACGGTGGCGACGACCCGACCCATGTTCGTTACAGGATAGGCATCGCCATACCCTACCGTTGTCAGAGTCACAACACACCACCACACGGCATCCGAATAATTATCGAATGTGTCGGGCTGCGCTTCTCGTTCGCATTCGAAAATAACGGTCGAAGACAAGATTATGAACAAAAGAACGAGGGTGCCTATGATCTTGAGTTCTGACGTGACCCGTGCGAAGGAATTTACAAAATTCTGCATGGCATGGTTATATCGATAGAACTTCAAGACCCGAAGTACACGAAGCGTTCGGATTAACCGCAGGCTGGATGCCGGAACGAAGAAACCTATGTAGAATGGAACAATCGCGGTTAAATCGATAATTCCTAAAACGGTTCTGGGGTATCGAAGTTTGTCTTTTGCGGAGAACCATCGAACGAAGTATTCGATGGTGAAGTAGACCGCGACGACACGTTCACTAAATAAGAAGAAAGGCCACCCCGCTCGCGAATGTTGAGTTTTTCCCCACTCGATTTCTACAAAATACATTCCCAGACTGTAATAGATGACTCCCTGCGTGAAATGTTCCCAGAAGGTCCGACTCAAGTACCACGATGAAGCCATGTTTCTATCAGACTCGGGCACCTGCTCCGGAGGTGAGGTTGGTTTCGATTGCGTGTTCCGATGTTTGTTGCGTTGACGTTTTTTCCTCTGCGGCTTCTGCTTTGGCACAGTCGGCTCCATATTTCGGGGCAAATTTGGTAACTCCTGCGATAGTGGCGATGAGTTTGCACGAATCAAGAGTCGACTTTCTCTTCCTTACGATTGACAAACTCATCAGGACGGGGAGATGAAAGTAACAGAGCCATCCTACGGGTGCCGTGAAACCAAAAAGAATCGGACGGCGCACGCGGGTGTCCTAGCTCATCAGTCACCTCCACCTCCACCGCAGCCACCTCCTCCACAACCACCACCGCCGCAGCCACTATCCCCGAATCCCCAACATCCACTATCACCGCTGTCCCCACTGTCTCCGCCTGGGGTGGAAGAGTCGCTCCGTCTTCCGCTTTTCTTCTTATTCCCCTCAATCGCCGCAATCACGAAGATGAACAAGAAAAGGAAAAAAAAGAAAGCAATACAGATTACCCCACCCGTTGTATCCGAATAACCCTGTTGAGCGAACAGAGGCACTCCGATCGCCGCAGCGAGAACAGGAAAGGTCGCCGTGGCTATTGGCCGTTTCCAGGCATACCAGGGTTTGGGAAGGACCCAGTTCGTTTTGGTGTTGATTCGTTGGTAATAGATGTCGAGCCCAAAACGTATGCTTGCGTCTGGCCAAATGTCCTCGGGTGGTCGTTCTCCAAAAAAAACACGATAACTCTGGCGAGTGTTTTCGTACCACTCCTGAAACTTCTGACCCTCAGCCGTCCCACCTTTCGTGGGACCATGGTGGATTGCTTTGCGGAGCACTTCTTGACACCATGGCCCCCAATAGGATCGGGTATAGGTCAAATGCAAGTGCCAAACTTGATCGATTTGGTCAGACGGAGTGACGGGATGACCAGCACTCACGGCGAGAAACATAAACCGCTTATATTCTTCGATGACGCGGTGCGTGTATTCGAGGGGCCAACTGTTTTCTCGAGCTAACCGGCGTGCGAAGGTGAGTTGCTCGGTACCTTCATCGAAGGAGAACTGAGAAATCCGGTCGGAGAGAGCTTGTTGAGAGTCGTTCACGGAAAAATCCCCTGGTGAGTTACTTGTGCTTGGTTCGTTGCTTAGTTATCAACGTGGACTGGACGCTGGGGCCGTCGAAGAAATCAGTGTGGTATTTCTCGATAGTCGTTTTTCGCTCTGCGAAAGGAGCCCAAAGGAAACACGATTTCGCCCTGTGAAAGGCGACACTGATCCGACCGAATGCCCGTAGGCCGTGTCCACCTTCGAATCACGGTGAGGGGGGCGATGTAATGGGTTCCGACATGTTGGTCTGTTCCGGGCTGGATGCTCCTTCAACGCTTTGCTCCGAACTCCCGTCCAGTTCTCGGAAGACTTCCTTTTCCCCGTGGCGTTGCTCATGTGCTGGGGTCGTAAACCAACCCACGAGATAGCGTGACGCGATGATGCAAGCCAAGAAAATGGCTATCAACACGAGCGCCGGAGCAAGGAGATAGTTCGCAATGATCAGAGGTGGCAAGATGATCAAGAAGCCGATCTCGATGATCGAGATAAAGATATACGCCAAGCCATAATCTTGGAGTGTTCGCGATTTTAATTTTGGATCGATCACCCGAAGTAGGGTGATCCCGATGGCGACGACCCCGGTGT
>CAYYUU010000698.1:0-4795 GCA_964474955.1 uncultured Alcaligenaceae bacterium
CACCCCCGATCAACCAGATGCTCTTCTCAACGAGATAGTCAGCTGCGGCCTCAAGACGGCGGGCGTCTGGGTCAGCGATGGCCCTGAGTTTCTCTCGGAGGAGTGCGACCCGTTCACGTTGTTGGTCAATTACTGCGTCGGTCGTTTGGTCGGCTTCGAGGATCTCTTTTGCGAGGGTGTCCCCGACTTGGGAGGCGAGTCGTTTGAGCGTTCCCTTGGCGTACGAGTTCAGATAATCGACGCTCAACCGCATCCCGAGACCAAACTCCGCGTTGTCCTCAAAGAGCGAGTTCGACCACGCCGGACCTCGTCCGTCGGCGTTCGTCGTCCACGGTGTCGTCGGCAGATTCCCACCATAAATCGACGAACACCCCGTTGCGTTGGCGATCAAGAGCCGGTCGCCGAGTAGTTGGGTCAACAACTTGAGATAAGGCGTCTCCCCACAGCCTGCACACGCTCCCGAATACTCAAACAACGGCAGCCGAAACTGTGACCCTTTCACGTCGAACCCTTTGATCTGGTCACGCGGTGGGTCGGGGAGATCGAGGAAGAAATCGTAGTTCTTCTTCTCTCGCTCCAGGACAGGGAGAAGGGGTTCCATGTTGATGGCCTTGTGCTTCGGGTTGCTCTTGTCCTTCGCCGGACAGACCATGACGCACAAGTGACACCCGGTGCAGTCTTGGGGCGCGACCTGGATGGTGTATTTCCACCCCTTGAAATCCGCTGCTCGATAGTCGTTTGAGAGGAACCCTTCCGGAGCACTACCAAGTTGGGGCGGTTCGTAGACCTTCGCACGGATGGCTGCGTGGGGACACACCATCGCGCACTTATTACACTGGATGCACACCTTCGGATCCCAAAGAGGGACCTCCTTCGCGACTGTCCTTATCTCCCACTTGGTCGTCCCGGTTGGCCAGGTCCCATCGACCGGAAAGGCAGACACTGGGAGCAGGTCACCCTTACCAGCCATCATCAGGGCAGAGACCTTTTTGACAAAATCTGTTGCTTCTTCCGGGACGAGAGGAGGCTTCGAAAACGTCGACGTCACCGATCCAGGGACCGTCACTTCGTGGAGGTGTTTGAGGGTTTCGTCCACGGCTGCGAAGTTTCGGCGGACGACCTCTTCACCTTTCTTGCTGTAGGTCTTTTCGATGGCTTTCTTGATCTGGGCGATAGCTTCGTCCCGCGGAAGGACACCCGAGACGGCGAAGAAACACGTCTGCATGATCGTGTTAATGCGTGTCCCCATTCCGGTGTCAGCGGCGACCTTCTGGGCATCGATGACGTAGAACTTGGCCTTCTTCTCGATGAGTTGTTCTTGGACTTCTTTGGGAAGTTTGTTCCACACCTCATCGCGCGGATACGGGGCGTTCAAAAGGAACACTCCTCCCGGTCGCAACGGTTCGAGGACATCGTACTGGTCGAGAAATTGGAACTGGTGGCACCCGACGAAGTTGGCCGAACGGATCAGGTATTCGGAACGAATCGGGCGAGGTCCAAATCGCAAATGGGAGACTGTCACGGCACCAGATTTCTTCGAGTCATACACGAAGTACCCCTGTGCGAAGTTGTCCGTTTCTTCGCCGAAGATCTTGATCGAGTTCTTGTTGGCACCGACTGTTCCATCTGCCCCGAGACCATAGAAGACCGATCGAATGACGTCGTCCGGTTCGATGTCGAAGTCCTGGTCGTATTCGAGTGAGAGCCGGGTGATATCGTCAACGATTCCAACCGTGAAATGGTTCTTCGGTGCGTCCTTTTTCAGTTCGTCCAAAACGGCCTTGACCATGGCTGGAGTGAATTCTTTCGAAGAGAGACCATACCTGCCCCCGATGATGCGAGGCTCTTGGGAGAAGGGTGCGATCTTGTGACTGACCGCTTCGCGAATCGCCGTCACGACGTCCTGATACAGAGGTTCGCCGACAGCTCCTGGTTCCTTGGTGCGATCCAGAACCGCGAGCTGTTTGGTCGTTGCTGGGAGCGCCTCCACGAACTCCTTGATGGCGAACGGACGATATAGGTGGACGGCAAGGACACCGACCTTCTCTCCCTTTTGGTTGAGATGGTCGACGGTTTCACGGATAGTTTCGACGGCCGAACCCATCGCAATGATGACTCGTTCGGCCTGTGGGTCGCCGTGATATGCGTAGAGCTGATACTGGCGTCCTGTCCGAGCGGCGAACTTGTCCATTGCTTCCTGGACGAGGGCCGGGAACTTATCGTAGTAGAGATTGCACGCTTCGCGGGCCTGGAAGAATGCATCGGGATTCTGAGCGGTCCCTCGGATGACTGGATGGTCGGGCGTTAACGCCCGTTGTCGATGCTCGGAGATGAGCGAATCGTCCATCATGTGGGCGAGGTCGTCGTCCGAGAGAACGTGAATCTTGGATATCTCGTGCGAGTTCCGAAACCCATCAAAGAAGTGTAAGACGGGAACTCGTCCGGCGAGCGTCGCGGCTTGTCCGATGCACGCGAAATCGTGAGCTTCCTGGACGGACGTGGAGCCGAGCAGCGAGAATCCGGTTTGCCGACAGGCCATGACGTCAGAGTGATCGCAGAAGATCGAGAGAGCATGCGTCGCAACGCTCCGAGCGGCGACGTGCATACAGTAGCTCGTCAATTCGCCAGCGATCTTGTACATGTTGGGGATCATCAGCAGCAACCCTTGCGACGCCGTGAAGGTCGTCGTCAGAGTGCCTGCTTGGAGGGCACCGTGGACAGCTCCGACGGCTCCTCCCTCGGACTGCATCTCGGTGACGTCCGGGACCGAACCCCAGATATTTTGTTGACCGCGTGCGGACCATTCGTCGCACCATTCTCCCATTGGCGAGGAAGGCGTAATCGGGTAAATAACGACTACTTCATTGGTCCGGTGGGCGACGGAAGCAACCGCCTCGTTTCCGTCCATCGTTCGCATGTTCTGCACCATGGTGGGCATCCTTCATTGGTTTGATGTTGATCGATAGGAAGAAATGCAAACGATGTACCAACGACGCCAGTTCTGCGCTCGTGGTGTTTGTTTGTGTGCGGGATTGAGTAAAGACGTGTGCGGATTCGAGCCGACGGGGCGAAAAGTCCCTTTTTTCGTTAGACCACAACGGGTTTGCTCAATTGGGAGGCAAGGAAGGTGTGCGGATTTGTCACGACCGCCCAGGACGTATGTGCGGAAAGGACACAAGCCGAAGCTCGAGAGTCGATGTCATCCGTAAACGGTACAATTCGGCAATTGTTCTCGGAGGAACTCTCGAGTTTTCTTGCTCATTTTGACTCCGGAGAGTTCCAACTCCCGCAAGTTCGTGAGAGAGGCCAACCGCCGGACGGCCGCAGCGGTCACCTTTGGGCTCGTCAATTTGAGACGCAAGCTACGAAGTTCCTTCCGTTCGCAGAGTAACTCGATGTCGTCGTCCGTTACACCCTCCACTGAACCAAGCGACAATTCGCTAAGCTGCGGGAGCGTTGCCAAGATCGGCAGAACCGCGTTTGTGAACTTCCCACCAACCATAACTGATTCGAGCGTGGGATGGTTTTCCACTTCTTTCAACACGTCTTCTGGAAGACGCTTGCACCATAAATCCCTGAGTTTGGGGAGGGAAAGTAATTGCCAGAAACCGCCTGCGGAAAATTGATTCCTTGAGGGAAGTCGTACGCTTTCGAGTGTTTTCATATTCGCCAGACGTGAGAGGGCTTCATCGTCGAGATTAAAGAATTGTTCCATATAGAGTGAACGCAGGCGCGGAATTGTGGCGAGATGGATGAGCCCTTCCCTTGTGAACCGACCACCAGAGATCCCCAACGATTCGAGTCGTGGGTGGTTGCAGAGTTCCGCGAGACCGGCATCCGTAAGCCTATCGCGTGCTTCGAGAAAAATTCCAACGAGGTTCGGAATCTCGGCAGCGCCGACCAAGTCGTCATCATCAATGTGGTCGCCAAACGCATACGTCTCAACGGACGGCAAGCTCAGAACGAATTCCCGAACGCGGAGGCTGGTCTTTTTGGCGAGTGCGTTCGGTGTTCCGCGAAACTCCGCGCTTTCGAACCAACCCTGCCTCCATGCAGCCTCGAATGCCTCCTTTGCTTCGCGTGGGGGTGATTCGTCGTTCCCCCAAATGGTCGCGTGCAGAAGGCCCAGGCGAGACGTGGTAACCTCGATGTCGTTGGATTCGTTGGCGTACTGACAAAGCCAAGCCTGCATCTTTTCGCCGTACTCCCCCCAAGCTCTCCATTGATCCATGATCTCCTTCACCCTGGGGTTTTCCGCCGTGACGTGATACGCCTCGATGCTTAGGCGGATCATCTCCGCGCGAGGGTCGCCGTGTTCGTCGAGCCAGTCGGCGAAGATCAAACGGCGAGCTTCGTCGTGTGGGTCTTCGTGGATGGTAGCGAGGAACGAACGAACTTCATCTTCGGGCAAAGGTGGGAAGAGACTTTCGGGCATAAAAAGGTGATCCTCGAAAGAGGCTTCAACCTGGAGGAGCGCTCAGACTCATTCTTCGGCCGCTGCCCCCGAGACCTTGAACTGTTGGAAGCTATTGCTGGTCACCGCGAGGATGATTAACTCTTCCAAGCGAGCGGTATCTTCCACGCTATCGATTTCTTGACGGATGCTTTCGTCAATCGGCCCAAGGTGTTGAGTGAGGATCTGTTTGAGAGATGCTCTCAGTTGCGGAATGCGGTCCCTGGTCTCGTCTCCCCCCTCTTATCCGTTTCCTTTTCGAGCTTTTCTCTCAATTCCTTTTCGAGATTTTCTTTCAGCTCTTTTTCGAGTTTTTCTCTCAACTCCTTTTCGAGCTTTTCT
>CAYYUU010000699.1:0-4789 GCA_964474955.1 uncultured Alcaligenaceae bacterium
GTCACCACCACCGGCCACGTAAGCTCGGCGAATTCCGAATTGTCTGAGGATTGCGAGGGCTGCATCGGCGGCAAAGCCTTTCGCGATTCCGCCGAGGTCGAGTAACATTTCCATCAACAAGAGTTTGACGGTCCGGCCCTTTGGATCGAGTTCGAGCTTTTTCCAGTTGACTTTCGCGAGAGCCGCTTCGAGTTCTTTCTTCGTGGGCAACTTCCGGATGCGTCGGGCACGATACCAAAGTTTGACGACGGGCTTGATCGTCACGTCGAAGGCTCCGTCCGTCTCCTTCGAAAGAGCTTGGGCCTTCTTCAAAATCGTGAAAAGTTCCTGGCTCACCTGGACGGGCTTCCCGACGGCTTTTTTGGAAAGCTGCCGCAATTCGCTGGTGGGTTTGTAGTCACTCATGATATCATCAAGAATTGTGACCTTCGCGAAAGCGGCCTTGGCTGCTTTCTTGGCCGTCGCTTCGTTTGGCGCGTACATGGCAATGCGAAACGTCGTGCCCATGTGGCGTTCGCTGAAGTCAAACCGCTTGAGCTTGGGACGCTCGCCTGTCTCACCACCAAACGATATGAGGAATCCCAGAAGTCCAATACATAGTAGATTTATCATCACAGTATTTCTCCGGCTTGAGACACAATAGACAGACTATCACTCGTGGAGCATAACACTGATGGGGAATGCGTTCCAGCGTTCGGTCGGCTTGGTCCTTGTCTTGACGACGTTCCTTGCCTTATTGGGTTTTCCAATCGCGTCACTCTCGACCGCCCTCCAGAGGGACTTGCCGACGGTCCAACCAAAAAACCACAAGAACTACGTCGAATCGATTCCCAAGAGCAAAGTGAAATTCGAAATGGTCGCGATTCCCGGCGGCAGTTACGTGATGGGAAGCCCCAAGGACGAGAAGGGGCGTGACAAGGACGAAGGCCCCCAACACCTCGTCAAAGTGAAGCCATTCTGGATGAGCAAATTCGAAGTGCGTTGGGACGAGTACGACGTTTACCGCGACGCCAAAAACAACAAGCCACGCGGCGACACCCCGAAGAAGAAAGCTAAGAAGGTTCCCAAAGGCGCGGTCACCCGACCGACGCCGCCGTACGCCGACCCGACGTTCAACCACGGTAGCAAAGGGCATCCGGTCTTGAGCATCAGTCACCACGCCGCGATGGAATATTGCTTCTGGCTGTCGAAAGTGACCGGGAAGAAATATCGATTGCCGACCGAAGCGGAGTGGGAATGGGCTTGTCGAGCCGGCACCACAACGGCCTTCCACTTCGGGGACGATCCGAAAAAATTGGATGCGTACGGATGGTATTGGGAGAACAGCAAGGAGACGACGCATCCGGTCGGAACGAAGAAGCCTAACCAGTGGGGGCTCTACGACATGCACGGCAACGTCTCGGAGTATTGTTTGGACATGTACAGTCCGGACTTCTACAGCTTGTGCGTGAAGAAGAAGCTCACGCTGAATCCGTTCCTCAAGCCGACGAACGCCCGATTCGCGCACGTCGTTCGGGGTGGCTCGTGGGTGGAAGATGCGAAGGATTGCCGCAGCGCCGCGAGACAACCTTCGAGCCCCGAATGGCTCCGCCGCGACCCACAAGTTCCGCAAAGTATCTGGTGGCTCACGGATGGGGATTTCGTTGGTTTTCGCGTCGTGTGTGCCGTCGAAGAATACGACGCGCTCAAGAAACTCCGCTCGACCGTTACCGAGAAGAGCCCGAATTTTATTAAGTAAGCCGCTTTGTTTTGGATTGCGACAACTCGCTGCCACTTTGGTATTTTCGGATTCCTCGCTTGCGCTTCGGGTTGGTATATTTTGGAGTGCGGCGGCTTGACGCCGCTTTGTTTTTGTCTTCGTGTTTGCGCCCTCAAACTTCAAAACGAAATCCATACACGCGTTGATTTCCCGTTCTCAGAGCATTCTCACAAACCAAACATCGCCCATTCGACATTTTCTCACTGATCGACTCTGTACTCTCCAGGAGGTTCATTCATGAACAACCCACAGGACACCGGCGTCAAGCAGGACGCAACGCAAGACTCTCGCCGCGAGTTTCTCGGCAAATCGGCCACCGTTGCCGGTGCCGCCGTGGCGGCCAATCTCACTGGCTTGGCACCCGCCGTGTACGCCAACGGTACGGACCTGATCCGCGTTGGTCTGGTTGGTTGCGGCGGTCGCGGAAAGGGGGCTGCTCGGCAATGTTTGAAGGCCGGCCCGAATATCAAGCTCGTCGCGATGGGCGACACGTTCGTCGACCGAATCAACGACGCTTACGGAGACCTCACGAACTATCGTCGGTATCCTTTCCTTCGGGGCAAAATCGACGTCGCAGCCGGGAAAAAGTTCGTCGGGTTGGACGCTTACGAACGAGTCATCGAGCAGTGTGATCTTGTGATCCTCGCGACTCCTCCGGGGTTCCGACCGATCCACATTCGCGCGGCCTTGAATGCCAACAAACACCTCTTCACCGAAAAACCCGTCGCCGTCGATGGCCCCGGCATTCGGTCTGTGCTCGAGTCCTACGAAATCGCCAACCAGAAAGGTCTGAACGTCGTCGCCGGGACGCAGCGTCGATACCAGGCTCCGTATCTGGAAGCCATGCGACGCATCCACCACGGCGACATCGGCGAGGTCGTGGCCGGTCGTTGCTACTGGAACATGGGTGGCCTCTGGCACCGCGCGAAGACCAACGACATGACCGACGTGCAGTGGCAAATTCGCAACTGGCTCTACTTCACGTGGCTCTCGGGCGACCACATTTGCGAGCAGCACATCCACAACCTCGACGTCATCAACTGGGCCCTTCAGGCGCACCCAGAAAAGGCCGTCGGGCTTGGCGGACGGCAAACCCGAACCGATCGCAAGTATGGCCACATCTTCGACCACCACGCGATCGACTTCACCTATCCCAATGACGTCCACGTCATGAGCATGTGCCGCCAGATGATCGGAACTCACGGCAACGTTTCGGAAGCCGTCGTCGGAACCAAAGGGCGATGGAGTTCGGGCGGCAACGGACGAATTACCGGTGCCAATGCTTGGAATTGGGGACCGACCCGACGACGACCGTACACCAATCCGTACGAGCAAGAGCACATCGAACTGATCAACGCCATCCGCGGAAACCGGGCCCACATCAACGCCCTGCGAGACGTCGCCCACAGTACCCTCACGGCCATCATGGGCCGAATGGCCACTTACACGGGCCAAGAAATCACCTGGCAAGCCGCCCTCAACTCGAACGAAACGTTGATGCCCGCGAACCTCACGTTCGACACTCGGATCGTCTTCCCTGACGTGCCGATGCCCGGTCAGGAGTTCAACATTAAGCCGGTTGCGTAATCGACGAACGCTCGAAAGTAAGAGACTCTGATGGGGTCCAAGCAAAGGGCGACGGGTTCTTCCACCCGTCGCCCTCTTTTTTGGCTCGTCCAGGAGAGGTTCGTTCCCTCTCGCGGAAACGTCCATCAAACGTGTTGATCGACAAGAATCGGATTCCCATCGGGATCGAGCACGGCGAAACTCGCTGGGCCCGTGGTCGTCTCGTCAGCTTCCACCACAAATTGTACGCCCTGTGCCTTCAACTGACGCTGCAGTTCGCGGACGTCGGTGAAGCTCTCGAGTTTGTTGGTGTTCTGGCCCCAGCCGGGATTGAACGTCAGGGTGTTCTTCTCGAACATGCCCTGAAACAGGCCGATGACGTGATCCCCATTCTTGAGAATGAGCCAGTTTTGTGCCGCGTCCCCTGCGAAGACCTGGAAGCCGAACTTTTCGTAAAACGCCTTCGATGCTTGCAAATCTTTAACGGCCAAACTGACGGAGAATGCACCGAGTTCCATGGCTCGATCCTCTGGTAAGTTGAACTTGGGCAACAAGAAGTACGCACGAAAGATTCGTTGTACTTTGTGTTGGGCTTTTGCCCAATCCCAATTCAAACAGAATCACGTTGGCCCTCGTCTTGGGTCCGACTCGAGACTATCAACATTCCGCCCAAGTTTCGTCCGCGTCGGAGGATGGGATCGCGTCACTCGCCAAGCGGGGACAATACTTTCTCTCGGTTGTATCGACTGGTCCAACACATCGCGTAGGTCCACGGCTGCGAAAGCCGACATGGCCAAAGCTTCGTACGATTTTTCTGTAGTCCACGATTTCTCACTTCGCCAGGCAAGCCAGCCGAAGAACACAGCCAACACAATCAATCCCACTCCGACGAACAGCCACTGCGCCAACACTCCGAAACCAAAATTTTCCGGTCCGGCAACGTAGCCGCACAAACTCCCCACAACGAGCCCCACGAACAGACCAAAACGGAAACCACTCCCGGCACCATTTGCAAAAGCATGCGTGGGTTGATTTTCGGGAGTGCATCCGCGATGAAAAGCGGCAAAGCGAGCGATGGCTCCGAAGATGGCCAACAACACCCCAAAGCTCGCCGCACCGGCGAGTCCGCTCAACAACACGACACACAATAATCTCATGATTCCTCCAAGTCGTTCTTCGGTCGAACTTGGGTGTCCGATCAATAGGTGTTTCCGAGAGTGTCGTCTTTCGCGGGGGTTGTGGGGCAATAAGAGTCGCGTTTGGGGAGTGTCGCCTTTCGCACCGCGAAAGGACGGTTGTCTTTGTTTTGTAGTAGGCACACTCCGTGTGCCGTAACCATTGTCTTTTGTTTTTGAGTGTCGCCTTTCGCTCGGAACGGGAAATAAATGTCTGTCCGGTTTCTTGAGGGCTTTTTCAAAGTCCCTCGCCCCGCTTGCGGGGAGAGGGACAAACCCGAGCGAAGCG
>CAYYUU010000700.1:0-4789 GCA_964474955.1 uncultured Alcaligenaceae bacterium
ATTCGGTTGACCGGAAGCGGCCGCTTGACCGTCACGACCAAGGCACTCGACGAGGCCGCCCAACGAATCAGCGATTATCTTCTTCGCAAACTACTCGTCAATGGAGTGTACGGATTCACGCTTTGTATCATCCTACTTCTGTTCGGCGTCCAGTTCGCCGTCCTTTGGGGAGTTCTCCTCGTCGTCCTACGATTCATCCCGGGCATTGGAATTTGGTTATCGGCCACTCCGCCCTTGGTCTTGACGCTCATCGCATTCGAAAGTTGGTGGCCGTTGGTCTGCGTCGCCGCGTTCTTCCTCGTGGCCGAAATCGTCAGTCTGAACGCCATCGAACCGTTCTTTCTGGGACGTCAAATCGGCCTGCTTCCGGTGGCCACGATGGTCAGTTTGACGTTCTGGACCTGGCTTTGGGGGCCCGTCGGTTTGTTGTTGGCCATTCCTATTACGGTCTGCTTGGCCGTCCTTGGCAAGCACGTCGAGCCGCTCGGATTCTTGACTATATTACTGAGTGATCGCCCGGCCATGAACATACAACTGCGATACTACCAGCGACTCCTCGCCGGAGACGACGACGAAGCCGCCGAAATCGTGGAGTTGTATCAGTCCGAAAATCCACACGAAAACATATACGACGATCTTTTGATTCCGGCCTTGGGCGATGCCCAGCGAGATTTTCTGAGGGGCGAACTGAAGCCGGAAGACATGAAGTTTTTCTTCCGCACGACCAATGAACTACTCGACGACTTTGAACTAACGAGGGAACAAGAATTTCGAAAATTGGAAACCATCCAAATCTCTCCACGCTGCATCATCGGCATTCCCGTCCGAAACGAGGGGGATGCGTTGGCACTTCGCATGATCGAACAGCGGTCGGACCTCAAGCCACGAACGATCGAGACTTGCTCGCCAGGGTTGCTCTCCTCGGAAGTCGTGAGTTGGGTCGAAGGCCGTGCGCCTCTGGTCGTGTGCATCACTTCGGTCGGCCCGAAGGATGTTGCCCAGACGAAGTTTCTGGCCAAGCGTCTGCGTGCACACTTTCCCGATCTCACGATCGTTGTTTCCCGACTCGGAGACCGGGGCACGAAGCAGATCAGCAAAGAGTTGGAGTCGCTCGGGGCCGATCACGTGTGCGGCTCCATCATCGAAACCCGGCAGGCGCTTTCGAAAGCGATCCAACACAAACGATTTCTCCAGGCTCGTCAAGAACATGAATTCGCTTCGCCCGAATCCAATAACGAGAATCCATTCCCTGCAACACAATAAATGAGGAGTTTACAACATGAAACGGAATATCTTTGCTGCTTTGACAATCTCGTTCCTGACGCTCGCTGGGTGTGGCGGCAAGGACAACGTCGGCGAGAAGGATGGAAACAAGTACAAAGTCGTCGGACCTGAAATCATCTTGGAAGTCAATCAAGGCGACAAGAACGAGCAATTCACCGTTTCGATCAATCGGAAAAACTGGAAGGCACCCATCGAAGTCGAGGTCAAGGAAGTTCCCGAAGGACTGACCGTTACCGACCTCCAAGGGAAGTCGAAATGGACTTCCAAGGGCGACGATAATGAACGTATCTTCAAAATCGAGGTCGACGGTAACGCCAAGCTCCACGACAGCGCCGTCATCGTCTTCGAAGCCAATTCCGACGGAACTCCGGCAATCGAAAGAGTGAAAGTCAAGGTCATCGAGAGTTTGAAAAACAAGATGGTGAAGAAGAAGGCGTTCACCAAGGAACAAGCCAAAAAAATAAAGTCGTTCCAAAAGACCATCGACAAGCTCACGACGGAGATCCCGACGGTTGCCGACACCGACGTAAAGTCCCAGTTACTCAAACGACTTGGCGAAGTCACCAACGACTACGAGCAAGCCCAGAAGGCCTTCGATAAACTGAAAGAGGCACAGGCGAAAAACTGGGAACAATATCGATCCGGCGTGGCCAGTCGAGTCGAAAGTTTGGAAAGTGAACTGACCTCGCTTCAGAAGAAACTCGAGGGAGCCGAAAGGAAGAAATCGAAATAGTCAGCGTCTTTGTTTGTCCCAACGCTGACGATCGTGCCACTCGGGTCACTACATGAGTCATTGGACCCGAGTGGTTTGCGTTCTGTTGTCACTACATCAGGCATTCATCGAGGTGAACAAGACGCCATTCCGGAGTTGAGCATTCGGAAATCGAAGTCCACGACGTAGGACAGGTTTATAACCTGTCCAAGAAACATCAGGAAAAGTTACAAACTTGTCCTACGAACCAAGCTCGGAACGCAGACGGCAATCCCACAATATATTACTTCCCGGATCTATTCTTTTTATATATAGACATATGCACTCAGAGGAGGTTACATCAAGTCATGTCCACGATCACTCCTGACAAACCAACAATGGTAACTCCTCCACGCCGAATTCTCATAGCCGAGGACGACGAGCGAACTCGCCAAAACCTTCAAAGACTCCTGACCCAGGAAGGTGGAGTGTCGGTGGACGTGGCCAAGGATGGACACGAGGCCCGCAAAGCCCTCATCGAAGCGAGTCCCCCCTATAGTCTATTTCTCACGGACTTGCAGATGCCCGGCCCCGATGGGATGGAGTTGATCCAGGAAGTCCAAAAACTCGACTTGCCAACCACCGTCATCGTCATGACGGCCTTCGGAAGTATCGCCGATGCCGTCAAAGCCATGCAGATCGGCGCGGCAAACTTTTTGACCAAACCGATCGATCCAGATCACCTTCAACTTGTCATCGACCGAGCCATTCAGGAACGTGGACTGCTCGACGAAGTGTTGTCGCTCCGGCAACAAATGCAAGAGCAATACTCTTTCCAAAACATCATCAGCAAGAGCCCCCAGATGTTGGGCATCTTCGAACTCATCCAAAACGTGGCCCACACAACGACGTCGGTCCTCATCGAAGGAGCCACGGGGACCGGGAAAGAGATGATCGCCAAGGCCATACACCAGGCCTCTGCGCACATTCGCCCCGGTCCGTTCGTGGCCGTCAACTGTGCGGCCTTGCCGGAAAACTTGCTGGAGAGTGAGCTGTTTGGGCACGAATAGGGCTCGTTCACGGGAGCCGCCGGACAGCGTATCGGGCGCTTCGAGATGGCCAACGGAGGGACGATCTTCCTCGACGAATTGGGCGAAATCCCTCAAGCCATCCAGGTGAAACTCCTTCGTGTCCTGCAAGAACGAAAGTTCGAACGAGTGGGTGGAACTGAGAGTATCGAAGTCGACGTCCGCCTGGTTGCGGCGACGAACAAGCGATTGTCCCGATTGGTCAAGAAAGGGGAGTTCCGCGACGACCTCTACTATCGAGTGAACGTGGTCCGAATGGAACTTCCCCCGCTTCGCGAACGAACCGAAGATATCCCTCTTCTTGTGGCTCATTTTGCCAAGAAGTATGCCCCACCAGGACACCAACCCAAGAACCCCTCGCCGGAGGTCATGGAAGTTCTCATGACCCATCATTGGCCAGGGAACGTCCGGCAGTTGGAGAACGTTATTGAGCGCGCCTCCGTCATCTCTCGAAAGAAGACGATCGAATTGGACCACCTGCCTACTGAGTTGACTGCCCCCAAGACTGCGCGAAATCCTTTCAAGGTGGATATCTCGAAACCACTCCCGGAAGTACTCCAGGAAATGACTGCCCATGTGGAGCAGGCTTATATCACAAAAGCACTCAAGAAAACACGTGGAAACGTGACTCAGTGCGCACACTTATGTGGCGTCTCCCGAAGGAGTCTAACATCGAAAATCGCTGAGTATGAGATTAATCGAGAGCAAATCAAAAAATTAACCAAGTAGGACTTTGTTCGATGAATCCACGAAATTCTGACTCTCCCCGGGCGATCTATGACCAACACTCGGACCAAGAACAACAGAGGATGGCCGACGCCGGAGAAGCGGCTGCGGTCTTCCTGCACGACTTGGGAAATGCCCTCAACAACGTCCTGTTGGACAATCGACTCCTCCAGCGCGAGTTACCCGCCGAACATCAAGACCGGCTCACGGAGTCCTGCAACATCATCATCGAGACCGCCAAGCAGATGCAACAACTGGCCGAGTATCGCCAAGAACGACGACCAGACCCCTATCCCGTAGAACTGAACAACGCTCTCAACGAGTTCGCCGCCACGAATTCTAATTGGAATGGACGAATCGAGATTCACTCTGCCGAGAATCAACTTTACGTCCTGTCCACGATAACCGACCTCGAAAGAGTATTCCGATTGTTGGTCGACAATATTCTCCGAATGGTCGGAGACGAGGGTACGCTCGTGCTCACAGGCACCGAAAGCGATCAATCGGCGCTCTTAGAATTCCGCACTTCGGACTTCACCCCAACTTCCGAAGAGTTGGCTGAGATGTTCGTTCCCTTTTTACCAAAATCCGTCCCACAGAATTCGCTCGAAATGACCGTGTGTCAAAACATCATTCGTCGGATGAAGGGCACAATTCGACCCGCCCAAGGCGATCCCGATGGTTTCACTCTGCACATCACGTTGCCCATTTGTGACTCGCAATAGTGCATTTTGACACCCCAAGATGAGCACTATATTGCTCAATGCCTGCTAAATCGTTGCGAAGATTGCTTCACGGCATACTGATTCCGAGTCGTTTCCCCACGAATGACGATAATTCTCGATGACCCCACGAAAATCCTTTGTTCCTGGCATGTCAATTGCTTCGATTTTAGACCAACGAACGCGGAAACGTCAGAACGCGAGGGGTTGTTCGCAGTACGGGTTGCAAAACTGACCTGCGGTCCCAAACAACAAATCGGACACACGTAGCTTCGCCT
>CAYYUU010000701.1:0-4782 GCA_964474955.1 uncultured Alcaligenaceae bacterium
TGACTGAGATGCCCACCCAACTCCAAAACGCTCTCCGCGAACACGGCCAAGAACATCTTTTGTCGTGGTGGCCCAAGCTGGATTCGGATCAACAAGCTTCCTTGCTGGCTCAACTGAAGGCCATCGATTTCCAGCAAATCCGTCAACTCTACCAGAAGCGTGACGAAGGCTGGCAACTTCCGTCGCCCGAATCGATCGAACCCATTCCGGTGACCCAACTCAGTGCCGAAGACGCCCTAACAAAAAAGCTTGGCGAGCAAGCCATCCAAAGAGGCGAAGTCGCTGCTCTCGTCGTCGCCGGAGGGCAGGGGACTCGCCTCGGCTTCGATCCGCCGAAAGGGATGTTTCCGATCGGACCGGTTTCGGGCAACACGCTCTTTCAAATTCTTGTCGAAAAACTCCTTGCGGTGCGAAGAAACCATTCGGCCAAAATTCCTCTGCTCGTCATGACGAGTGAGGCCACCGACGCCCCAACAAAAGAGTTCTTCGAACAACATAACTACTTTGGTTTGCCCGGCGCAGACGTTCACTTTTTCTGCCAGGGGACGATGCCCGCCGTTGACATCGAAACGGGCCAACTGTTGATGGCCGAACCCGGACGACTCGCGACGAGTCCCAACGGTCATGGTGGCGTGTTGCAGGCGTTGGAGGATTCTGGGCTCCTGGGAATGTTGGAAAAAAATGGCGTTCGCGACATCTTCTATTTCCAGGTCGATAACCCGCTAATCAAGATCGCGGATCCGTACTATCTCGGGCACCACCGAATGCACAACGCCCAGGTTTCGAGCAAAGTGATCCCCAAAAAAGGCCCCACGGACAAACTCGGGAACCTCGTTCTGATTGACGGAAAATGCTCCATCATCGAGTATTCCGACCTTCCCGAAGACATGGCGAAGTCCACCGACAGCGAAGGCAACCTGCGGTTCTCCCACGGCAATCCGGCCATCCACATTTTTAACGTAAAGTTTCTCCAAGACGTTGCGCGAGGCGAAACCAACATTCCCTTCCATCTGGCCAAGAAGAAAGTGCCGCACGTCACACCCGACGGTGAACAAGTCGAGCCCGAAGAGCCCAATGCCCTCAAGTTCGAGAAATTCGTATTTGATCTGTTGCCGTTGGCCGAACGGTGGACCGCCGTCGAGACCACGTACGAAGAAGAATTCGAACCGCTAAAAAATGCCGAAGGAAAAAATTCTCCCGAGTCGGTACAACGAGCCATGAGCGACCTGGCCAAACGGTGGCTCCGGGAGGCAGGTGCCGACGTTTCTGGAATCGAGCAACCTGACAAATTTGTCGAAATCAGTCCCCTGTTCGCCCTGGACCAAGAAGAACTCAAGCGGAAGTTGGCCGAAGGGGTTCAGATTACCGAGCCGACCTATTTTGCACCTGAGTAGGAAGCATCGAAATGATTCACGTCGTTATCATGGCTGGTGGTGGAGGAACCCGATTTTGGCCGCGGAGTCGAAAGAAAACTCCCAAGCAGTTTCTCACGCTCACCGGCGAGCGAACTCTCTTGCAACAAGCTTTCGATCGGGTGGAAGGAATCGTCGGTCCCGAATCGACGTGGGTCATTACGTCGGCAGACCACCGCGAGCAAGTCCAGGAGCAGCTTGCAGGGATTCCGAAAAACAATGTCGTCGGCGAACCGATGGGCCGAGACACGGCGGCGTGCATCGGCCTCGGCGCGGCATTGATCTCCAAGACCGATCCCACCGGAACGATGTTCGTCACGCCGGCGGATCACGTCATCGAACCCATCCCCGAATTCCAAAGAGCCGTCCGAGTCGGTCTGCAAATGGCGGAGGAAAATCCGGTCGCATCAATTACGTTCGGAATCTCACCGACGTATCCGGCGACTGGGTATGGGTACGTTCATAGGGCCGAGGAACACGCCACACGCCAGGGTGTTCGCATTTTCGATACGGTTGCCAAGGAACCCTTCAAAGAAAAACCCCCCCTGGAACTGGCCGAACAGTACATTGCAACTGGAGAATATTTTTGGAATAGCGGGCTGTTCATCTGGCGAGTCCAAACGATCCTGGATGCCTTGAAGGAGAATCAACCAAACATCCACGACGCCGTAACAACCATCGCTGCCGCTTGGGGGAGTCCACAACAAGACAAGGTCTTCGCGAAGGAATATTCCAAGCTCGAAAAAATCAGCATCGATTTTGCCGTCATGGAAAAGGCGAAACAGGTCCTTGTGGTCGAAGCTCCGTTCCAATGGGACGACGTCGGCAGTTGGCAGGCACTCGAACGGATGAATCCGCAAGACGCCCACGGGAATACAGTCCAAGCAAACCATGTCGGTCTCGATACGAAAGATTGCATCATCGTCGGCGACGGCGGGAACCTTATTACTACCATCGGTGTCAACCACTTGTTGATCGTGCAAGACGGCGACGCAATCCTCGTCGCCGACAAACGCGAGGAGGGGTCGGTCAAAAAACTTGTGGACTTGTTGAAGGAACGTGGTCAGGAGAAATACCTTTGAGAGAACGCACGCGGTTACTCGGCGTTGATTTTGGGACTGTGCGAATTGGGTTGGCAATCACTGACCCGGATCGAATCCTTGCGTCCCCTTTGGAGACCTACACTCGCCAAGATAAAGAAGCCGACGTCAAATATTTTCGCGCACTCGTCGAAGAAGAAAAGGTCGGCGAGATCATCATGGGGCTTCCCGTTCACCTCAGCGGACACAAAGGACAGAAGGCCCTCGAGACCGAAGCGTTCGCCAAACAACTCGCAGAAATCACAGGTCTCAAAGTCACCTTCGAGGATGAACGATTCACGACAGTCGAAGCCGAACAATTTCTCCTCGAAGCGGGACTGACGAACAAACGTCGCAAAGCCCGGCGCGACCAACTCGCCGCACAAATCCTATTGCAAACTTACTTGGACGCGGGTTGCCCCGGCGATCATGAGATCGGCCCGCTAGATGGGTAATTCCTCACCTTCAAAACTATGAGCCTTCGCATCGCTTTTGATCTGGACGAAACTCTTGCCGTTCAGACAGAAACTCGCTTTGTGTGGATCTCTGGCTGCGGCGATTGATGGCTTGCGGAGGATTCGGAAAGTCGAAAACTCCCAGGTTGTAGAAATCTTCCGGGTACAGAATGCTGTCGTGAGGAACCCTGACTCGTCGTAAGAAATTATTCAATCGCTGCGTAATCATCAATGCGGGGTCTAATTGTGTAATTCCATTTCGGGCAAGTATCCCCTTCTTCAATCAAAAGCTCGTCCATCTCACGTTTTGTGACACCTTGCCTTTTTTCAAAGACCTCGTCGATGAGGAATGCTTCGACTGACAATCCGGTCCTTGTCTTCGTCCCTCGTATGTACCCAAGCATTATCTCTAAACTTGACAGAGGCTTGCCGGACCAATTCATGCTGATGTGACTAAAGAGCCGCCGTTCGATCGGATTGTGTTTTGAGCAATGCGGAGGGTAATGGCAAACAGTAACAGTCAAATGAAACCGATCACATATTTCTTTTTGGAGCTGCTGTTTCCAAGCCCGGCACCGAGTTCCGTTGCTTCCTCCCCCGTCTGTGAAAATCAGGAGTTTCTTTGAGTCTGAATAAACGTGATGTCCTGCGTGATACCACCATTTTTTGATTGCGGTGACGGCGAATTTTGGAGTGTTATGTGATGTCCCAACACAGACATAGCCTTTGTTCGTCGAAACATCATACACGCCGTACGGAGTGGCAACACAATCAGCCCTGCTCGCGAACCTATGCTCCTCAACTTCCTGAGCGGTTTTGCACCAAGCAGCTCCGTTCACCTTGAAATTTCCGATAAGCTCCTTCTTCTTCGCGTCAACACTAATTACCGGGTCTCCTGCCTCCTGGAAATTCGCTTTGGTTGCGGAAATATATTTGAATTGCGCATCACGGTGGGGTGAAGGATGCCCGATCGCCCGTTTTTTTACATTGACTTTCATTGAATATCCAAGTTGTCGGAGAAGCCGACAGATAGTATGGTAATTTACCTTGTAGCCTTTCTCGGCGAGTCGCTCGCTCAAGTTTCTGCTGCTGATTCGTACCCATTTCTTGTTGGTCATGGGATCCCCGGCAGTGTGGTCAGCTATCAATTCTGCAAGGACGCTGTTGATCTCGGGGTATTTTCTTTCGATGCAAGGTCGTCCGGTTCGCCCCTTTGGGGCCTCAAGCGGAATACCAGCTTGCAGCTTTGCTAACTCTGCCCGCCCTCGCTTGAGTGTGGCAGGGCACATCCCGGTAATGTCCTGAATTAACTGACATCCTAGCCGATGTGACTCGATTGCTGCATAGAGCCGACGTTGGGCTGGAGTTAGCTGATTCATCAAAATGATCAGTTGCTGGTGGTGTTCTTTGTCTGGGTGATCCAAATCAAGGAGACACGGGCGACACTGGCAGTTCCGAATTTTTCTGAACGACATGACTGGTTCCTTCACCTTCGAAATTGTTGGAGGAATTGACGTCGAGAGGAATCCGACCGATCCGGCAGGGTGGCACTTTCGAAGTACGGTCCCCACACGTAGTCAGTTCGCTCGAATCGACTCTCTTGAGCTGTTGTAGGTATCCGGAACGTTCTGTCGCCAAACAGTATTCAGGAAGGGGCAGAAAACTGAGACAACCCCGAAGAGTAGATCTGCCTTTGCTGGGGCTGTTCAAGGTGAACGCAGTTACTTCGAATGTTTGTGCAACAGCCCTTCGAAGTTCACGAGGGCTCTCAGCCGCCCGACAGGTCGCGGTCACTCCGACGAACTATTCCAGTGTTCAGCAAGATGCGACGAGGCG
>CAYYUU010000702.1:0-4775 GCA_964474955.1 uncultured Alcaligenaceae bacterium
CCCTGTAAAAAATAATCACAAAGGGATTCGCTTTTAAACTATCCTGAATCGAAGGACGCGCCAACATAACCCGGTTCAACATCTTGTGTAGCTGTCGAGGAGTGTCAGCGAACAGAACCTTGGACCGGGCTAACATCTTAGTTACTGCTTCGAAGGAATGTTTTTTAACCAGGGAGGGTTAACCCAATAGGATGTTGAGGTGTGAACCGTGGTGGTCTGCAGGTCCTGGATTGTTTTGGAGCCAACTGGATTGTCCTTTCCAAACGTCCATTTCCTGTCCAAACCACCGCATATCATCGCATCCCATTGATGACCACTTTATTATTACTCTAATTCAATCGCTAACGTCAGGTATTCTCAATTTTTCGAAATATCAGAGACGCCGCTCACAGTGTGCGCTTTCTTTGGAACATAGATCTTCGAAGGGTTGAGACAAAATCACTTTAACTGAGCCCTTGAATGATGCTGATGTGCGAGGGTCGTTTCCTGGAGTCGAGTTGTTTCGGACTGGAACCGCGTCACAAGAAACCTCCCGAGGAGTATGTCGTGTGGGCTATTCCTTTGGTGGCAATGATCGCTCGAAGAATCAGCTGATATTGACGTTCGATTTTGTCTCAAAGTTGGAGAAGAGACCTATTATGAGTTGAGATGGAGTGACATGGTAGGTCATGGATGAGATTCGATCTTGCGTTCATTATCGTTGCGAAAAGAAAAGCAACGTGAGGAGCATGAGTTTTACCTTGGCTCTTATTTTCTCGAACCAACCGGATTGTCAATTCCAGAAGTCCTGAAAGGTTCAGGCCCCATGGGTTGGCATTGTTTGATTGCCTGTTTTGGAGGTTCTCAGATGTTCAAGCGATTTTTGAAGGACGATGCTGGCTACGTGTACATTCTCGAAGTCATCATCGTGGCCACATTCCTGGCCATTCTGTTGATCCCGGCCATTGGTGCTCTTCGCGATGCAACCGTTGCCGAGATCGCTGACCTTGGCGATGCCGTTGGAACGATCAACCAAAGCTATTCGGTTGATGGTTACAGCGCTTGCTCGAACGTTGGTTATGGCAGCAGCTACACCGACGAACTCGACGAAATCACCGTTGCTCCTGCTGAGGTCACCGGTGGTCAGGTGTTGAACGGCACCGACACAAACATCCTCTGCCCCTAATCCCGGACCATCGTTCGGCAATGTGGTGTTGTGTTCATTTCCGGTCCAGGAATGCGCGCCCTGGACCGGTTTCTACTTTTTCGAAATCGAACAAGTAGATCATCCTCTGATCCCTTCTTGCTCTTACGTATATAAATACTCCCGTGATGCCTCCTCATCCTCGAAATAATCACTGAAATACTTCCATGACTCCGTTCTTCCCAAATCTCGCCTTTGCCTGGTCATTCTTCGCGATCATTACTCTTCTGTTATTGGTCGCGGCTTTCGTCGATTTTCGCTCCATGCGAATTCCTCATTGGATCACGGTCACGTTGTTGATCCTTGGAGTCCTCCTCAACGTCGCACGCGGAGCGTGGATGGGGCAACAGTCGTTACAGGTCTGGCTAATCGAGCCGAACGGGCTTCTGCTCGGGGCGCTGGACGGACTCCTCTTTTCCTTGGTCGGTTGCGTCTGTAGTTTTGCGTTTTTCTTCGCCCTATGGCTCCTGGGAGCTTGTGGCGGCGGAGACGCCAAGTTATTCGCCGCGATCGGTGCATGGGTCGGTGTTCGTTGCTCCCTTTGGGTGTTGCTCGGTTCGGTGACGTTTGTTATCCTGCTTTCGATCCTGGCAATTGTATGGGGGATCCTGAGCGGAAACCCTCGTAAGGTTTTGCAGTCCATCTCTGGCAAAGGCATGCGAGAAGCCCTGCAAAACAAGCAGACTCCCGAGAAGGTCGCGCCGACGAGCCGTCTGATGACGTTCTCGCTCCCCCTCTTTCTGGCCACGACACTCGTATTGCTGTGGTTCTTCCGATTTGATTTGCAGTTGGTGGATATCCCACCGCCTCCGACATCGATATACTGAGACGTTTGCCAACCTGCGGTGTGCCCGGTCTTGACTTGGGCATCACGCCCGCGAGAATGAACACCCGCTCTTGACCGCACTTGCTCGTGAAGGAACTTCCATGATTTTGGGACTTGGACATCGGCACCAACGTGAACCCTCCGTATTGTCACAAAAGGGAACTCGAAGAAGGCCGGGAATTGGTGGTCGTCCTGGCTACGTGAACATCGTCGAATTGTTGTTCGTACTTCCCCTTTTACTCGTCCTGCTTCTAGCGATGGCCGAGTTCAGCATGATCTTGACGACACAAACTCGCCTGGCCGCAGCGGCCCGAGACGGAGCCCGGGAAGCGGCGACGGGAGGTTCGCCCAGACAAGTGCGTCAGGCCGTGCAACGTGTCTTGGGAGAAGAACAGATGCGGCACGCTCGGGTTTTGATTCGTCCAGAATACGACGAAGAAGCCCCACTGCTGCCAGGCGAAGCGGTCGAAGTCCGGGTCGAACTCGACGCGAAAGGTGCCCTCCCCGACCTGTTAAGTTTTGCCGGTTTCTCCCTCCGGGGAAAACGATTTATTGGTCAGGCCATCATGCGCGTCGAGTGAACGACGCGTCGAGATGGTCGAATCCTATTCTTCAGGGAACACCCGTTCGTTCTCGTTGGCCTTAACGGAATAAGTGCTATTATGCGAGCCAGCATCCTGATTTCTGCCGCGATCGCCCTCCTAGTCTTTCTTGCAGTCATCATCGTCGCACGCCAAACAGGGTTCTTCGAACCTACTCCGGCCAAGGCTGCTCCGAAGAAGCCGAAGTACAAGGTTCTCGTGGCGCGAAGCAATTTGTTCGCCGGAACGACTCTCAACGCCCGTTCAGTCGGCACCCGCCCGGTTTACCCGAGCGAACTCAAGGACTACGAGAAGAATTCGCGGGACTACTTGCCCCCTCTCGCGGCAGCGGCAAGCGGACGTATTCTCATCCGCAACGTGCCGGCCAACGAACCTCTCAAGAAGGAGCATTTCGAGGAGTTGGGGCTTCCGTCCTCGATCCAAGAGAGGCTCGAGAACCTCGGGAAGAATTACGCCGCCGTGCCACTATCGCTGCTTCCGGAACACGCTGGCGGCGGGCTCATCCAGGTCGGGTCGAAGGTCGACGTATGGCTCACGACTCGCATTTCGCTCCAGCAAGAGACGTCCAAGGACAAGAAAGGCGGAGTCTTCAACGAGGCCACGGCCCAGATCGCCCGGAACGTTCCGGTCATCGCCAAACGCAACAGCCTCTTCGTGGTCATGGCACCCGTGAACATGAAACAACCAACCAATTATACGTTGGCGGCAAACCTCTACCGCGCCCAGTTGATCAACTTTGCCCAGACGAAAGGACAACTCACGATCGCTCCTACGTCTTCCCAGCCCCTCGGCATCGTGGGCCGCTTCGGGGACGACACGAGTTTGGAATACCGCAACGAAGATGAGCGAATAGAGAAAGTCAAGCGGGGCGAATTGGTCGTTGGGTATGTTGACCTCGAACGTCTCTTTCGGGACCAACTCCCGGTCGTCGTGCCCCCCACGCCACCACACACGATCGAACTCGTGTCCGGCGTGCAAAAGAAAGGCGTTGCCGAATTCGGCTCCTCTGGTGAGGGCTCCCGGGTGAAGGGACCACGTGGTCGGTTCGCCCCGCCACGGGCCAACGGCGGAGTCGTCTTGGCCGGAGGGATTCCAGGAAGCACCCAACCCGTAGTTGGAAGCATCGGCTCAGAGAGTTCCTCGCGGACGTACCTGGGCTACCGATTTGACCCTCCGGGCGAACAAAAGAAACGTTGAGACTCTGTGCCAGACCTGTTCGAATGTGCCTTTGGTTTTGGAATTTTTTCCGTAGGACAGGTTCTTAACTTGTCCTACGGAAAAAATGGACAAGTTAAGAACCTGTCCTACGAACGACGCATCCAAAACCGAAAGGCCTACTCGACTCCTGCTCGCAAAAAGTTTTTTCGCCTTTCCTTCGCAACGAAGACGGTGTATAGAACCGGCCTTAATTTTTGCCCTAACAGGATTCGCAGCAGCGCAAGCGGCTTCGAGAGCAAGGCGGTTCTTCACCGATGTGGGCCCAACCTCAAGTTGGGAACGGGACGATAAGAAGCCAAAGGTCCCGTGAGGCGTACCATCATTGACGAAACAACCGCTCTGTTCGCGAGCCAAGCATGCTACGTCATTCCGCACCACGCTCCTCTCATCGACCTGCCAAGGTGGCCCTGTTCTTGTTGGTCTCCTTGCCGGTGATGCTGTTGTTTGTGTTGCTGCCGATCAATGCCTGTCGGGTCCATCATGCCAAGGTGACCCAGGGACACGCGTCGGAGGCGGCGGCCTTGGCAGCAGTGCGAGTCCTCGTCGATGACCGACGATTACGGAAATCCGCGCAACTTGCCCCGCTGGTCGTGGAAGCGCGGGAACAGGTGGCAAAGTTCGTTCGTCTTAACCCGAGCCTTGGGCAACAGCTGGAGGTGGATCCCAACTTGGAGCACGACCCCGACGGAGGCATCGTCTTCGGTGCCTGGACGGGTGACCGGCTGTTGACTGAGCAAAATCTGGAGACTCCGAAGTTCCTAGAGAACGTCGATGCCGTTCGAGTCACCATCCGTCGGACTCGTCGGAACGGCAACGCCGTGCCCCTCTATGGCGAGGGGTTCCTCCCGTTTTGCAACGCCGATGTCGTCACGAGAGCGACGGCCCGGTTCGACCAGCGAGTGTTGGGGTTACGTCACATTGGGGAAAAAGACATCCCGATCGTGCC
>CAYYUU010000703.1:0-4772 GCA_964474955.1 uncultured Alcaligenaceae bacterium
CGTCTGGGAACACCAAGTTCGTCCCCTCATCTCCGAGTACTTCGCCAGCCAACCGAACCTCGCCGAAGCCTATGACCTGGAGCGAATGTTGCAAGCCGAATGGAAGAAGGGAACCACGAAACGCGCGACGAACAAAGGGCGAACGTAGCATCGTGTCGCATTTCTTGGTGGCACGCGAGCACAACCTGTCTCGTGATTGCCGCAATTATTTACCCGACCGCCCCGCGAAAGACGAATTTCGAAAAACACGAACACCACAATTATTTTTCTGATCGCCCATCTTCTGTAAAATGAAAGAAACACCAACGAGACATTATCGCCGACGTGGGACGCAACAGCGTTCTTCTTGAAGTCGTACGCTATTCTCAACTCCTCTCTCCCAGGAGAACCCATGAGCCTCACTCTCCTCCTGACGTCTTGGCTCCTGATTGGTAGCGTCCCGCAACCTCTGCAGACTACCGAGTCACTGCGACACGTCTCCAACGTGACGCAAGGCAAAGTGTTTCGCGGCGAATGGATTAATACACGGGTTTCCGTCGTGATGGCGGTGAAAGTCGACAACAACTGGGACATCTACCAGTTCGACCGTGACGGAACCGGGCTCCGTCGCCTCACCAAAACCCAAGGCCAAGTCTGCGATCCGGACGTTTCACCAGACGGACGGAGAGTCACCTTTCGGCTGTCGACGCCGAACGGAGACCAAGTTTGTGTCGTGGACACCTCCGGGAAGAATTTTCGACAACTGACCAACGACAATAGACACAATCGCGAACCGTGCTGGAGTCCGGACGGAACCTCCATCCTCTTCAATCGCAAAGGCCCCTCGGGCCAAAACGATCTCTATTTGATGGACACCAACAGCAAGAAACTGCGAGTGTTCACGAGCACAGGCCGATGGGACGCCGACCCGGATTGGTCCCCTGATGGAAAGACCATCGCCTTCGTCCGGCAATACCCGGGTGGGTTTTGTCTGTGCCTGTTGGACGTCAAGACGAAACAAGTGACGCGAATCGATCAGGAAGTAAATTCCTACGGAGCGGGATATCCGAGGTGGTCCCCGGACGGAAGATACGTTGCTTATCGAGGACGATTTCAAAATCAAGATGGCCTCTACTTGTATGACACGAAGACCAAGGCGCGTCGGCGGATTCCCCCTGTCGGCGGAGTCAACACGCACGCCGCTTGGGCCGACGCCAACAACCTGTTCTTCGAAAAGTTGGAGGGCGCAGGAAGACAACAATTCATTTATCGCGTGGACTTGAGAGATAAGTCATTGAAGCCGACCCCAATCTTGTGCGACGGGCGGACGCCCGAGGAGTGGGCCTCTCGGCTTGCGAACAAGGCCGAAGTGGAACGGGCCTACGTCGCACTGCGTGGCATGCAGTCGAAGCGTTCGGCGTTGGCGTTGGCGAAGGTCGCCCGAAAGGCGGACTCCAAGACTCGAAAATTCGCCCTGAACGTACTGCGGTCGTTTGGCGGCCCCATGGAATCCGCCATTCCATTTTTGGTGTCGGGGCTCGCGAAAATGGATTCCCAGAAACAACACGACATCTTGATGTTCTTGACAAGGTTGGGACCTCGCGCCGCGAAGGCTACTCCGGCTCTCGCCAAACTTCTCAGCTCAAAAGAGGCGAATACTCGGCAGACTTCGCTCCGAATCCTTCACACCATCGGTCCAGGCGCCAAGGAGAGTGTTCCCGCGCTCGTAAAGATTCTTGGCCAAGGTAACGTTTCGGAAACACACTTAGCACTCAGAATTCTCAGCAGACTCGGCTCAGCGGCTTCCGCGGCCATTCCGGCAATCCGAAAACTGACGACTTCCAACAACAGCTCTGTGCGGTCGTATGCTCGCACGGTTCTGCAGCACATTCAGAGAACCAACTGAGGCGATGGTCACGGCAACCGAAACGCAGAATCTTCTGGAGATAGGTTCTCGGCAAAGGTACGCTGCGGAGACGGACACATACCTACATCACACCTTTGAGGAGACCAAGATGTCGAAGCTGTGGATGCGTTGCCTTGTGGGAGTTGTTGCCTCCCTGTTTGTGCTGATGCCTGTCTCAGCGGCTTTCGCCCAAGGAAAGAAACCGGGAAAGAAAGCCCCGGTCGTGCCGCCTCGAAAAGGCAAGCGCGAAGTCGTCGAAATTTTCAACGGCAAGAATCTCGATGGTTGGGTGGGCCACAAGAAATACTGGTCCGTCAAGGACGGCGTTATCATCGGCAAGAATACCGACCAAGTTAAAGTCAGCACATACTTGTTGACCAAACGCAAGTTCACCGACTTCCGTTTGATTTTCGATTTCAAGTTGGCCAAGTCGGAGATGCATTCGGGCATCGCCATGTGGGGCCGCGTCGCTCCCGACAAGGGCGACAAATATACATATGCCGGGCACCTCGTGATGTTTCCATCCGGCTATGGTTTCTACGATTTGTATGGCCGTCGGCTCATTCATCGCAATGCCAAACAAGCTCGCAAAGTCGGCAAACAACATGGATGGAACCACATCGAGATTCTGGCTCAGGGCAATCGCATCCGGTTTGTCCTCAACGGCGTCTTGATTTCGGACTGGCGCGAACCCATGCCGAAACGGATCAAGCAAGCCCCCATTGGGCTGCAACTGCACTCTAACCGTGTGCCACAGGAAGTTCAGTTCAAGAACTTGAAACTGGTAGCGTTCCCGGAAAACAAACTCTTGACGGTGAAGAAAGGCGGCAAGGGCAAAGGCGCGAAAAAAACCGCGGGGTTGGTTCGAGGAACGTATTTTATACCCGCCACGGTTCCGACGTTCAAAAAATCTACCCTTGATATCCGACTTTATGAATATGATCCGCGAATCGCTGACAAGAAAGCGACGTTGGTCGGCCAGGTCAAAAAGAAAAACTTCGGCCACACAAAAGGGAAAGTCACGCAAGCCCAGTTCGTTCTCGGCAAGAAAGCGAAGTATAATCCAAAGATGCAATACTACGTGACCTTATATGTCCTCAAGGACAAGAAACGAACACACACAGGGCGATGCGCCCGGCACCCCAAGGGACTTTGCAAAGTTCTCGAGAATGAGAACCAATCGACCGTCAAGATGACGATCCGTCCCATTGGTCAATAAGATAATGGAGCGTAACCTCACTCCGAATTTCGCGGAGACAGCCATGACCACTGATTCCAACTTGCCAACTTCTGAAAATCACTTTCCTCGCGCTCAATCCCGCCGGGACTTCCTGTTCCGCGCCGGAGGTGGATTTGGTGGAATTGCGTTGTCGTGGCTGATGGCCCGCGATGCGAAATCGAACGAACCTACAAGGACGAATCCTTTGGCCGCACGGGCACCGCATTTCGCGGCTCGTGCCAAGTCCGTCATATTTATGTTCATGGTGGGAGGGCCGAGCCAGATTGATCTGTTTGACCCCAAGCCTGAATTGCTCCGCCGAAACGGTGAGCCTCTCCCCGAAAGCGCCGGACGCGTCGTGAGCCAGTTCACGAACGGCCGCACCCCGCTTCTCGCGAGTTCTCGTCGATTCCGAAGATACGGCGAGTCGGGTTTGCCTGTCTCGGACCTCATGCCGCATCTCGCCACGTGCGTCGATGATATTGCGTTCTTGCGTTCGTGTTGGGGACGCAGCACGATCCACGCACCCGCGATGTACGAGTTGCACAGCGGTCGGACGATGATGGGCTACCCGAGTCTCGGCTCTTGGGTCACGTATGGACTTGGAAGCGTTAGCGAAAACTTGCCCGCTTACTGCGTCATGCTCCAACCCGAGGGAACGCCCGAAGGCGGGGCTCCGTGTTGGAGTGCTGGTTTTCTTCCTGCAGTTTATCAAGGGACGTTGCTTCGTCGTGGCGACAGTCCGCTTTTGAACTTGCGACGCCCTCAAGGAGTGAGTCAACAACGCCAACGCCGGACGCTCGACCTGACCCAACGACTGAACCGGATGAACATGGATCCCGATGACACCGAGTTGTCCTCGCGAATCGCCACATACGAATTGGCGTTCCGCATGCAGCAGCACGCTCCCGAGGCCGTCGATCTCTCACGCGAGACAGTCGCGACTCGTCGCGCCTACGGCTTGGAAGATCGACGGACGCAGGACTTCGGGTCGCGATGTTTGCTGGCTCGGCGTTTGGTCGAAAGGGGCGTGCGATTCGTGCAGCTATATTCGGGAGGCGGTCCGTTGGTGACACAGTGGGATGCCCACACCGACGTCAACCGCAACCACGAAAAGATGTGTGGGCACGTCGATCAACCGATTGCCGCGTTGTTGCGCGACTTGAAACAACGCGGACTTCTCGACAGCACGCTCGTCGTTTGGGCGAGTGAATTTGGCCGGACGCCGATGTCCCAAACCGGTCGTGGACGAGACCACAACCCATATGGGTTTACGATGTGGCTCGCCGGTGGCGGCGTGAAAGGCGGACAGGCCATCGGGGCCACGGACGAATTCGGGCTACATGCTTCCGAAGACATTATTTCTGTCAACGATTTCCACGCTACACTTTTGCACTTGGTCGGGCTCGACCATACCCGCCTGACGTTCCGCCACAACAGCCGCGACGAACGATTGACCGACGTCGCCGGCGAAGTCGTGCGAGGCGTCCTTCGATGACTGGAGGGGCCGTTTTATCGAGGCGTCTTTCCTCCCCGATCAATTCGGCGTCCCATTGGATCTCGCGGCTTTCAACGCATTCGCATACCACTCCAGTTCGTCCAGGAAACGCGAAGTCAGTTGTAGAGTCTTGTCATTTGTCGGGTTGTTTTGATCGTCGAACAACTCAT
>CAYYUU010000704.1:0-4772 GCA_964474955.1 uncultured Alcaligenaceae bacterium
CGTGGAGGGTGTCGTTCCCGCGTCCTCCGACGAGCATGTCTTCGCCTTTACCGCCGTCCAACGAGTCGGCACCGATGCCGCCATCCAGGTAGTCGTCCCTGTCACCGCCATACAAACCGCGATTGATCAGATTGACAGTCGTGCCATCGTCGCCGTCTCCGCCAAAGAGAAAATCATCCCCATCACCGCCTTCCAAGCGGTCTCTGCCGGTGCCTCCAGAGAGAAAATCTGTCCGGCGCTGGCTGCCACCGACAAGAACATCATTTCCGCCGCCTCCCGAAAGGACGTCATTGGAATTGCCGCCGGTGATCGAATCCGCGCCTCCGCCACCGGCCCCTACGTTCTTGCTTCCATTGGTGTTGACGATGACTGCTTGATTGTTGTTGGCGGTGAGGGCGAGGTAAACACGATCCTCCTTGGCAGCATGCTGCAACGCTCGGTGACTGGTGCCGGTAATCCCAGTGATCTTGAGCCGCGTATCGTCGGTAGTGCCCAACGCGTTGGCCGCAGCGCCAGCTGCCGTCAGGATGCCTGACGCGCTTCTGCCAGCGATCTGCGCCCCGTAGTTCTGTATCGTGAGCTGAGGCTGTGGAAGAGCGACTTTGGTGCGTTTGTCGAGGATCTTGATCGTGTATGGACCACCGTCATTGACACTCGTGACTTCGACGACGGCGTTGATGTCGTCCCCTGTTTTGCTTGCTTGTTTCAGCGCTTGCTCGACCATCGACGCGGGTGCATCGTACGGAATGGGTACCGTCGTGTATTCAAAGTTGTTGTCATCGTTGTCTACGCCAGCGTATTTCAGCGTGTACATTCCGCCGCTGACGTTGTTACTCACGTCCGGCAGGGTTAAGGTCCACTCGGGAAGTACGCGTTGTGTAGCTGCTGCGGCGCGATGCAACGTTAGCGCGTTTTCGCCGACAAGGTTGGTGGAATCGACGGAATCGATTGTGAAATTGTTATTATTCCAGGTAATCACCCACGGATCAGCGGCAGTGCCTTTGCCAGTCACCATGGCACCAATTCCCGCCGGATTGTTCAGAGCGTCCAGAGCATTCTCGATGGCATTGACGTTCGTCCGTGTCTCGTTGAGCTGAATGACGCCGGTAGTCCCCATGTTCGTGACAAGACGGAACGATCCGCTTTCGGCATCAATCGCGAGATGCCTTGTCATGCCGGCCAGCGTCGTAAAGGTGGCGATGCTTGATGTGGCATCCAGTTCGAGGACAGCGTCATCGAGCGTGCTGGTGATCGAGATTTCCCACTGATTCACCGCCAAGTCGTTGTTCACGCCGGAGCGGAATACGCCTGCACTTAGCACTCCGTCCAGCGCTTCGAGTGCATTGCGGATGCGGCCGATGAGCTGACTGGAAAACCCGCCAGCATTGATTTGCGGCGTTTGTTCCCCGCCGAACGAAAAGCTCGTGTTGAAAGTCGAGAATTGGTTGTTGTTGCCGCTGACAGTGTTATCTGTGAGGATGTAACGTGAACTCCCCCAAGCTGGATCCGCTGGATTGTTGCCTCCCACACGTGCCAGGTTCCCGGTAACATTGATTGCTCCGTCACCGAGGTTGACGGTGGCTTCGCTATTGAACTCGGAGTAATCGAGTTTGACTGTCGTATTATTCTGATCGCCCGGTGTGACTTTGGGAATCACAGCACCCTTCACAAACTCCAGCGTGTTCTCGCGACTGCCCAGCTTGAGGTCTTTGACCTGGAAAATCGTAATCGGTTGAATGGCCGTGGCAGCGCCCGCTCCACGGATTGTGATTTTTGTATTCGAGCCATCGGTGGCGTTGCTGGCGTTGGCAATCTTCTCGACTCTGATGATCAGCCCTTCTGTAATCGCGGAGAGATCAACGGATGTTGTCTTTCCATCGGCGACTTTGATCGCCTCTATGAGTTCGGCCTCCACCGTGTGGTTGGTACCGAGTTCTTCGACCCGCAGCTTGTTGTTGCCATTGCCGCCGTTGGCGCGGAACGTGGTCTTGAGATTCTGATCCAATGCGGTGAAGTCAAGCGTTCCGTTCGCGTTGTTGTTTGTGGAGCCCTTGACCAGCGTGAGATTCTGGTCCCAGGGCCCATGTTGGTCCTCTACAGCCGAGAAGAACTTGAACGTGTTCTTTCCACCTGCACCCAGCAGTTGGCTTACTTTGAAAATCTTGGGGAAGATCAAGGCGCCGCCCGTTCGGCTGACCTTGATACCGTCGCCATCGGTGTTTGCGAACGATTTGATTTCGAAAGTCACATCGTGATTGCCGAAGCCCGCCAGAGTGACGATATCATTACCGCCATTTCCGTCGATGGTCGACATCGACTTGGCATCGTCGCCCGTGGCTCGGAAGTTCTCCCGGAAATCAAACGTGTCGACAAGGCCACTTCCTATGATGTTGATCACTTCCTCGACTTGGTTCCCGATTGGGTACGAGGTACCGTCGTTATTCTCATTGGGCAGGGGCAAGATCTGAGCGGCTGGATTAATACCAATCACACCAGCATTGAACAAGAATGTAGTCTGGTTGTTGCTGGCTGTGATGGTTGTTGCCAGGACCTCGTTGAACCACTGAGCCTCTACGTCCTGGAAAAGAGCGGATACCTCGATAGAACCTGTGGAATACTCGAGAGCCCAGTCACCGCCGAGTTGCATTGCACCTGTCAGATCGGTTGAAGCAGCGATATCGGCACCAGTTAGCGCAGCGAGTTCTTCGACGAATCCAATTCCCCATTCGCCGTGGGCAACATTGCAGCCATAGAGCAAGATGTCTGCATCTTTGGTGAGGGCGTCGCTCCAACTTTGCAGCTGCGCGTCATAGGATTGTAACGAATTGTCATCCAGTCGCGTGCTCCCCAACTGCAAGGTTCCGGCATTTCCGTGAGCCAACACATGGATGCCCGAGAGCTCGTGCCGTTGGTCAAGATGCTCGGTGATTTGGAAGATGCCGTCGCGCTGGGAATCGAGAACAACTATTTCGAGAGTTCCGTACTTCTTGCCGAGTTCATCCAAGAACGTCTCGTAGGCGGCCACGCCGCTATCGACAAAAACGTTTTGGCGCTGGACATCCGCCGACTGGCTGCTGGTCGCAAAAGCAAGGACATCGAAGGGATGTCCGAATTCGTCCGTCACTTGGTGCTCAATCTGGTCTGTCTGAACGACTCGAATGTGGGAAACATCGGCCAACTGCCGCGGATCGTACAAGTCCATGGCTGGAACAATTCGTTCTTCGAGGTGTTCCAAAGCCAAGCGGTATTGGTTCTTGGTGATGTGTTTTTTGGCTACTTGGCGGTGACGCAAGGCCATAGCGGTTCCTCTGGGTAGTTGAAAGCTGTTGTCTTTATTGAGGACTGCACGGGTAAATTACAAAGCACACTCGGAACGGAAAATTTATTGTTGTCCAGTTTTTTGGGATTGGTGGTTTGGAGCTACGCAGTGGCGACTCCTGTAGGCGTGGCTCCAAGCAAAAAACCGGGCAACAATTTCTTTCGCGTTTCCCGTGTGCCGTTCGCTTGTCTTTGGTTCGCTCCCGTCTCAGACCTGCCGGGAAGTTGGCATTTGTTTTTCGTTTTTCGTCCTTGTTGGTTGGTCTGAGTGTTTGTTTGGGATTGGCTTTTTGAATGCGCAAACGACCTATATTGCCACACTCACTCATACGCTTACCCCCTGTGGTTTGTGAGTGAGTGTCCGAACAACAGAGCTAAAGTGTTTACTTGCAATGCCTTAGAAGAACGTTTCTTCCCGAGCCCTTTCCGCCACTTTGGGACGGAAGGAACGAAATCTCAAGGTTCTTTCCTGCTCTCGTTTGGTCCTTGGGCTCGATTTTTTATGGTTTTTGTGTACAACTTTCGCACTTGCGAAGCGAACAACTCAAAACCGGACGCTGCTTGATTTCGCGTTCCCCGTTTGCCGAATACTGTCGGTTCAGTACCCGCGCAGAATTCCATAAGAGGTTCCGTCCTCTTCTTCGAATCGTTGTGCGTCCGGACGCACGTCGTCATGGAGATCAGCCCCCCGTGAAAATCGGTCGTTGTTTCCCTCTCCAAGCTAATATCCGACATCTCCACCGAAAACGCCTCAGCGATTCGTAAAGATCTGCGAATATTTTTTCGTCCTTGAAGAACCGATCATTTTTCCAGCCACAGTGGAAGTGGATTCGGAGCGAATGAAGTCTGGAAGGAGGAGGTTCGATAGATGGCAAGGCTGGGCCCGAGTCCGTTTCTTGGAAGTTACTTTTCGCCCCGCGCAGCCGCTGCGCTTACCCTACCCAACAAAAAACAACAACCTTGTTGCCTGGCACACTGCCCCGATCTGAAATGGATAAAGAACCACTTGGGCAAATTCATTCCACGATAGACAACATTCTGCGAAAGCTCTGTTGCAATCCTAGGTCACAGCGAATTCGACCAATTCCGGACTTGGCCATCATTCAGCCCGGTTGAGAGAGCGTGGTTCACCCCAAAATATTTGCCTCTCATAAGACAATGCGGATTCGAGCCGCCGCTCGCAAACTGGAATTTTCAAATTCTGCGAGAATTTCGTGGGATCGATGGTTGTGACGGGACAAAGTTCGAACCCTTTGATAGTATATGTCGACAAAAGTAATAAACAGCACATATGTCCTCATCGCCTCGATGCCATATCACCGAGCGAGGTGAGGGTTGGGCAGGAGGGGAATACTTTGTCTGCGTCCGAAGGGCTGGAACAGACTGCAGTTAAAATCGACGCTCAAGAGGCGAAAATTGTGATCGGGGTTGTTTGTGTGGTTTTGTTTTCCGAA
>CAYYUU010000705.1:0-4770 GCA_964474955.1 uncultured Alcaligenaceae bacterium
GTACACAAAAAACACAAAAATCAGATGTTGGGGATTTTTGTGTTTTTTGTGTACCTAATTTCCCGTTCACGGCTCGAATTTGGAGTTTGCCAGGGCCATCAGTTGGGAACTTCGGAGAGTAGCACGGGCTTGGGTTCGGGCCGCCAACAGCGCTCCTGCCTGGTGCGAATCGGAATGCCCCCAACCAATCGAATCTCCCGAAACGCGATGCACTTTAAGATGCTTGCGGTGCCTCCTGGCCCGTGGCAGCTTCTTCTTGCTTGCGGGCTTTTCGAGCATCGATGAAGGATTTGACGCAGAGGCCAACGAATGCCGCACAGATGACCGCCATGATGGCTTGTTCCGCCACGGCGGCGGGGCGGTCGAGATTGTTCGTCACGACTGCTTTGATCGACATGTAGCCCGTCATCCCAAAACCGATCAGGCCGATCAGTACGGCGGCGTGCATGACGTGCATCTTCAGACTTTCCTTGCCCGCGAGAAACCCGAGAATACCGAGGACGACACCGAACCCAGATGGAATCAACGCCGTGGGGCTTTGCGTTATGGCGAAGAAGCCAAGTCCCAAAGCCACCAACGCGACACCAAAACCAATCGTGATAGGACCCATTTTCATGGCGAGATCTTTCGTATTGAGAACTTCGATGGAGGTTTGCCGAAAGCAACGTTTGCTTACCTCATACTATAACAGGAAGGACCGAGGTTCCACGTGTGGTCGTTGGAACGCTGGGTGGTTAGGGATGAAAAGGCAGAAAAATGCCCTGGCCTCCGTTTGGGCGATTCGTTATAGAGGGTGATCATAGATAACCGACACGATGGAACTCGGTCCGCCAATGGGCAAGCCGGATTTACGGGACCCAGGCGAATCCGAGAGGCCGACGAATCGTGCGGAACAAGCTCCGCCATTTTCTTCGAAGATAGGTGTCGCCATGTCCCACCCGAACCCTTCCAACATTCACCCATCGGCACTGATTGATCCAAAAGCCGAACTCGGGGAGGGCGTTACGGTTGGCCCGCAGGCGATCATCGAGGGGCCTGCCAAGATCGGCCCGGACTGTGTCATCAAGGCCCACGCCTACGTGTGTGGGAACGTCACGATGGGACGCGGCAACGTCGTGTTTTCGGGAGCCGTCATTGGCGAGCAGCCACAACACGTTCGCTATGCCGGAGAGCAAACCGCCGTCGAGATTGGCGACGACAACGTCTTTCGGGAGAACGTCACGATCCATCGCGGTACGTCGCATTCGTGGCTGACCAAGATCGGGAGCCGAAATTTCTTCATGGCCGGTGCCCACGTGGCCCACGATTGCCAAATAGGCAACGACTGCATTTTGGCCAACAACGCGCTCGTCGGCGGGCACTGTTTCCTGGCCGACAAGGTATTTCTCTCGGGCAATTCGGCGGTCCATCAATGGGTGCGTGTAGGGCGGCTGGCTTTCTTGAGTGGTTGTTCCGCGACGACGAAAGACATTCCCCCTTTTTTCGTCCAACAAGGAATCGACAACGTCGTCGGAGTGAATTTGATCGGAATGAAGCGAGCCGGCCTCAAAGGCGAACAAATCGACGGCGTGAAGACTGCCTTTCGATACTTGTGCCGCAAGCAACTGACTTTACCCGCCGCCATCTTGCAGATCGAAGCCGAACTTGGCCACATCGATACCGTCCAAGAGATGTTAGCCTTCCTCCACGACTGTCCCAAAGGGATCAATCCCATGCGATCTCGAAAGGCAGCGTGACAATGGAGGATTGAGAGTTCAGAGTTGAAGGTTGAAAATTGAAAGTTGTTCGGAAACCGCGCAGCGATGATATACTGTAGCCGTGGCCGTCAGGCCGCGTTAGAGTGAAGAACTCGCACCATTCCGCAGGTTCACGCTCGCGGCTACAATCTGTCGCCACCCCGTGGCTCCGGCCGAACCAACCACAACAGCAAACTTCAGATAGATGTCGACTTCTCTTGAGATTCCGTCCTTACCCTCCACGTCGTTAAAAGATTGGGATGCCCGTTGGAAAATTCTGGGCGTCGTCTTGGCGGCTTCGGTGGCCGCGACGGTTCACCACATCGCCCCAGCGGTCACTGCACTTTTCTGCAGCCTGGTTCTCATCGGGTCATCGCGAGTTCCGTGGCGTTGGTACGTTGCTCGTGTTTCGGTCCTCTGGCCCGTTTGGCTTGGGCTGCTGGGGTTGCTTCCGTTCTTTGTTCACGTCGGCGGGCCTTCGTTGATGTTGGGGCCTGTTCGGCTGTCTCTCGACGGTCTGTTGTTGGCCTGTCGAGTGGGTGCCTGCGCGACGGCGACGTTGACGGTCGTGTTGTTCCTCCTGGTGACCACGCCCATTCCGGGGTTGTTGCAAGCCGCCCACGCCTTGCGCATTCCATCCGTCCTCATCCAACTTGTGTCGCTCACTTATCGCTACTTCTTCTTTCTCGTCGACGAAATCCAGCGTCTTCGAATTGCTTTGCGAGTACGAGGTTATCGGAGCAAACCAAATGCACACACGTATCGGACGGTTGGCCATGTGACGGGGCTCTTGCTCGTCCGCAGCGTCGGGCGGGCCGAGCGCGTAGGCCAAGCCATGCGATGTCGTGGTTACGACGGCAAGTTCCCAGCTGTCCGCGAGTTCCGGACGACGTGGCGAGACGTTCTGCTGTTTCTTGCGATAATGGTAGTGACGGCGGGGCTACTGATTTGGGACAGGTTGTTGCTCTGAGGAAAGGGCGTTTGTGCATTCCGGGACCATTACACTCGACAATCTCGCGTACTCGTATTCGCAGGGACGGCAGGCCTTATATGAAATTTCGTTTCGCGTGGAAGCGGGAGAAAGGGTCGCGCTTGTCGGCCCAAATGGTGCCGGGAAGACGACGTTGTTTCTGTGTCTGAGCGGCGTGCATTCGTTCCCGAAAGGACGAGCGGAGGTGTGCGGAATCGACCCCGCCGACAAATCTCTGCGTCGCCAGCTTCCTCGGAAAGTGGGCATCGTTTTCCAAAATAGCGACGAACAAATATTCAATGCGACGGTCTTCGAAGACGTAGCGTTTGGCCCCTACAATTTTGGTGTCTCTCGGGACGAAGTCGCCCAGCAGGTGCGCGAGGCGTTGGAAGCGGTAGGGCTGCAAGGCTACGAAGACCGTGTGCCGTTTCATCTTTCCGGAGGCGAAAAACGCCGCGTCGCGCTCGCCGGTGTTCTTGTCATGTCCCCCGAAGTCTTGCTCCTCGATGAGCCTTCGATCCTGCTCGATCCTCGCGGTCGCCGCGAATTGATCAACGTCCTGAACAATCTCACGGCAACCAAACTCATTGCCTCCCACGACCTCGAGATGGTTCTCCAAACTTGTGATCGAGTGTTGTTGCTCGACCAAGGGAAGTTGATCACGGATGGCCCTGTGCGAGAAGTCCTGGCGGATGAGAAACTCATGGAGGAACACGGGCTCGAAGTGCCGTTCAGTTTGCAGTAGGGAACAGGGAACAGAAAGACAAGGGACAAGAGACAACCAGGATCTCACGCGAAGCCGAGAAGATGCGAAGGAACAAAAGAAGGTAATAGGGAACAGAAAACCAAAAAGAACCACGGACACCACCGGTTGTCTCTTGTCTCTTGTCTCTTGGTCACTTGTCTTTCTGTTCCCTGTTCCCTGCTAGAAAAGCCGTCCTTGTTGCGGTCCTTCGAGCAATTTCGCGAGTTGTCTTTGTGGAGAACTCAGAGGATATGTTGTGAGATCATTTGGCTCGATCCATTTTCCGGCGACGTAGAAATCGGATCGAAATTCCCCACCGCAGCATTGAGCTTCCAAACACACCATTGTGATCCGGTATCGGGTGACGCCGTGTTTGATGGTCGTCAGTTCCGGTCCGATGTTCGCGGAGAAACCTGTCAGTTCTTTGAGGATTCGCGTTGCTGCTTCCTCGACTGTTTCGTCTGGCTGGATTGAGGCGTGTGGGAACTCCCACATGTTTGCCCACCAGGTCTTTCGTGATTTGTTTGGTTCTTCTTGGCGTTGATTCTCTGGTCTTTGCACGAGGAAGACTTCGTCCCCCTTGCGGAGGATCACCGCGACTTCTTGGATTTCTGTCAGTTCTGCGGGCTTCGGTAACTCGGGAAGTTGGTCTTGGAGGTCGTGCCGGAAGGCTTCGCATTTTTTTGATAGAGGGCAATCGGCACAGCGAGGAGCAGCTGGCGTACAAATCAAAGCGCCGAGTTCCATCATCGCTTGGTTGAAGTCTCCCACCCTTATCTGAGGAAGGAGGGTTTCGGAAATGTTCCACAGATTGCCATTGAGTGGACCCGATTTCGGATCCCCTCGCAACCCGAAGAAGCGCGTCAAGAAGCGAAGTGTATTGGCTTCCAGAATTGGCAGACGGATATCAAATGCCTGGGAGAGCACCGCACCGACGGTGTACTTCCCGAATCCGGGAAGCGAAAGGACGATTTTCGGGTCCGTAGGAAACTCGCCATCGTGCTCTTCGACTATTTTTTTCGCAGCACCCAACAAGTGTCGGGCTCGCCGGTAGTACCCCAGCCCTTCCCAGTGCCGCAAAACTTCCTGCTCCTCGGCGCGGGCAAGATCTTTGATTGCGGGGAAGGTGGCCAGAAATCGTTCGAAATAGGGGACAACGGTCGCCACCAGAGTTTGTTGGAGCATGACTTCGCTCACCCAGATAGGGTATGGGTCGCGACTGCGCCGCCAGGGTAAGTCTCTCTTGTGTTTGTCGAACCAGGCAAGGAGCCGACGGCGGACCCATTGACGAAGTGCTGGATCGGTTCCGCTTGATTGGG
>CAYYUU010000706.1:0-4765 GCA_964474955.1 uncultured Alcaligenaceae bacterium
GAGCCCATCGACCTCAGCGGGCGCGGCCGCATCTACAGCTACGTGGTCGCCCACCCCCCCCCGCAGCCCCCCAAAACCAAACCCCCCCCGACTCTCCTCAAGGAGTTGCCCGTGTTAAACGCCATCATTCGCGGATCATTACAATATCGCCCGCTCGTTGTGTTCTTGACATTGGCCGTTTTGGTCTATGGGAGCTATGTCGCTACGACTCTTCCGATTGATGTCTTACCTAACATTGACCGACCGCGAGTTGTCATTATCACCGAGTGTCCGGGTTACGCTCCGGAAGACGTTGAGACGCTCGTGACATTCCCGCTCGAATCGGCACTCAACGGAGCAACGGGTGTGGAATCGATACGGAGTCAATCAGGACCATCGGTTTCTGTGATCACCGTGAACTTTGATTGGGGGACGGACATTTACCTGGCCAGGCAGATCGTGCAGGAACGTATGAATACGAGCGACCTGCCGAAGGGCATTCGTCCGCAACTGACACCGGTGAGTTCCTTGTTGGGGCAAATCCTATTTGTCGGGCTCACTTACAAGGACGGACCGAACGGCGGGATTCTCACTCCTGTCCCGGACACCGATTACCTCGCCGAACTGTCGCACGACTCGAAAACGCTGGAAACGCAACTCACGATCTGGAATCCACGAGATAAACAGCGGAAAGTTCTGCCGGTTCCGAACTGGCAAGCTGTCCCCATCCGAGCCGAGACGGTCGAGTTATCCTGGGAACCGAGTGACCGTGTTCCGACTTCTCCAAACTCAAGACAACAGAAGTCGTCGCCATCTTGGGGCTCACCAGAGAAGATTCTTCTCCGCAAGGAAACGAGTGAAGGGCGTCGCTACTCCGCGACGTCTGCGGTGATTCCCGTCGACAGGAACACACGAATGGAGTTCCGCTCAACGGTCCCAGTTGATGGGCTGGAACGGAAGATCGTTTTTCATCCAGAACTCAAACGCCAGATGGATCTGCGAACACTCGCTGACTGGGTCGTCCGGCTGCGTATCTTGAAAGTCAAAGGTATTGCCCAGGTCGTTTCCATGGGCGGCGGACGCAAACAATACCAGGCCCTCGTCAATCCGACCGCCCTCGCAGCGTACAAGGTTCCGCTCGAAGACGTCGCCAAAGCGCTGGAAGAATGTAACGAATTCGGCAGCGGCGGTTGGCTCAACAAGGGAGACAAGGAAGAACGAGTCCGGTTCAACGGCAAGCTCGGTCCAACACCCGATCAGGTGTTGGCGAAGTTACGAAAAGTTCCAATCGCCACGCGGAATTCAAATACGTCGATCAAGCTCGAACAAGTGGCGCAGGTGGTCGAAGGGCCGCAACCCAAACGAGGTGACGCCAGCGTCAACGGAAAGCCCGGGGTGGTCCTGATGGTCACACGCCAACCCAGCGGAGACACGCGCGCCATCACTGCGAAATGTCTCGAAGCCCTGGACGAACTCCGATACACTCTCCCGGCTCACGTCGAAGTGAACCCGAACTTGTTCCAGATGAAAAACTTTATTGACCTGGGTGTATTCAACGTCGTCGAGGCGATTGTGGTCGGCGGGGTGCTGGTCTTGATCATCCTCTTTCTGTTCTTGATGAATGTCCGCACGACGTTCATTTCGTTGACCGCCATACCACTGTCTCTGGGCATCACCGCTCTTGTCTTCAAAGCGGTGAGTTGGTTTTCGTCGGTGCCGTTGACGATCAACGTGATGACCCTCGGCGGAATCGCAGTGGCGATCGGCGAACTCGTCGACGACGCCATCGTGGACGTCGAGAACATCTACCGACGACTGCGCGAGAACAACACCTCACCCACGCCAAAACCTGTCGTCCGAGTCATTTACGAGGCAAGCGTCGAAGTCCGCAGCGCGATTGTTCTGGGCACGATCCTCGTCATCCTCGTGTTCCTACCCCTGTTCTTCTTGCCCGGCTTGGAAGGTCGGTTATTTGTGCCGCTTGGAGTCGCGTACATCGTTTCGATTCTTGCATCGTTGCTCGTTTCTCTGAGCGTCACGCCTGTGATGTCGTTTTATTTGTTGCCGAAAATGCGAGCCATGCAGCACACACGAGAGGGATTTGTGTTGCGGTTTTTGAAGTGGCTCGCGGCGTATGTGATTCGGTTCAGCATGGCTTTCCCAAGAACGATTTTGTTCGTGTCGTGGATGTTGGTACTCGTCAGTGCGTGGGCGCTCATGCAAATCGGGACGGACTTCTTGCCGCCATTCGACGAGGGGAGTGTGCAAGTCAACGTGAGTCTGCCGCCGGGGTCATCGCTCAAGGCGTCGAACGAAGTAGCCGCTCAAGTCGATCGGAAATTCTTGGAGATGCGGAAGTCAGAGAAAAATCCGGATGGCTTTGTTTTGGACTTCGTCCGACGAACGGGCCGCGCCGAACTCGACGAACACGCCGAACCGGTCAGCAACACCGAGTACATCCTCACGATCGACCCGAGCGCCAAGCAACATCGCGAAGAAATCCTTGAGACGGTCCTGGACGAGTTGAAGGAGATGAAGCTCGGCGCGAATGTCGAAGCCGAACAACCCCTCGCCCACTTGATTAGCCACATGGTCAGCGGCGTGACGACTCAAATCGCCATCCGGGTTTACGGCGACGATCTCTCGAAGTTGAAGACGACGGGGGAGCAAATCAAAAGTGCCATTGCGAATGTGCCCGGCATTGCTCCACCTGTCGTCGAGGGACAACAACTCACGAACGAATTGCACATCTTACCGAAGTGGGAGGAAGCAAGCCTCAAGGGAATCCGGTCGAAGCAGCTCGCTCACGTCATCCGCATGGCAATGTACGGCGAGGTCGTCTCGGAGGTAGTCGACAAACAACGACGCTTTGACTTGCTCGTGCGAGTGGCCGACCCATACCGGAGCGACCCGAAAGAGGTGAGTCGATTGTATTTGAAACCGCCGAATCCGCACCACGAAGACATCACTCTGGGAAGCGTCACCGAAATGTATCCGGGAATCGGACCAAACACTGTGAACCGCGATAACGTCCGCCGCCGGATCGTCGTGCGGGTGAACACGCTCGGGCGCGACTTGGGCAGCACGGTGGAAGAGATCAAGCAGCGAGTCCGCGAGAAAGTCAAACTGCCCGACGGATACTTTGTCGAGTACGGCGGACAGTTCGAGAGCCAACAACGCGCGTCGTATCTCATCGCGATTCTCGCGATCATCTCGGGCGTGGCCATGTTCGTGTTGCTGTATATGATGTATCCCTCTTGTCGGATCGTGCTGCAAATTCTGAATGCGTTACCGCCTGCGTTCGTCGGTGGAGTGGTGGCGTTGGTGTTGACGCGGCAAACGCTCACGGTCGCCGCGATGGTGGGCTTTATCTCGCTCGGCGGAATTGCCGTGCGGAACGGAATCTTGCTCGTGTCACATTACCTGCACCTGATGCGACACGAAGGCGAATCATTCACGCAGCAAATGATTCTACGGGGCTCCCTCGAGCGGCTCGCCCCTGTCTTGATGACGGCGTTGACGGCGATCATTGCACTCGTCCCACTCGTCCTGGGTGGTCAAGAGCCGGGCCGCGAAATTCTGTATCCCGTCGCAACTGTCATTCTGGGTGGGTTGATCACGTCGACCCTTTGCGAATTCGTGATGCGACCGGGTTTGTTCTGGTGGCTGACCGAGGCCGACGCGAGACGATTGGCCGCCAAAAAAGTCACCGAAGAGCTGTTCGAAGGAAGTTCTCAAACGTAGGAGGCGAATTATGCGCCGATGGAAGAATGTTATTTTGCTTTCGATGGTTTTGTTGTCCGTAGTCTTTACCGGGTGTTTCAATCCCCCGAACAAGAACAAAAAGAAAGAACATGGCCACAGCCACAAGCCACCACCGCACGGAGGGCTCGTCGTTGCCTGGGGTGGCGAAAAGTACCACGTCGAATTCGTGCGGGACAAGGAGAAGGGAGTCGGCAAAGCCTACATCTACGACAAAGATATCGAGAAGATGGTTACCATCGATGCGAAGGTCGTCAAGATGAGCTTCACCGGCGCGGACATGCCAAAAAATATAGAACTGAAACCGAACCCTCAGAAGGACGACCCGAAGGGCAAGGCCTCCTTGTTTACGCTCGAACACGAAGTCTTCAAATCAAAATCGAAACTGAAGGGGACCATCCACGCCAGGTTTGACGGGACTGGGTACTCCAGTAAGTTCGACGAGGCGAAACCAGAACACGTGCATTAAGCCCGTCGGAGGGAAACAGGTCGTGTCACCTTTCGCGGAGCGAAAGAATGCCTTTTTGTTGTTTGTAGTAGGCACACGGAGTGTGCCGTAGCCAGAAGTAGTAGGCACACGGAGTGTGCCGTTGTCTTTTGTCTATTAGTGTCGTCTTTCGCTCCCCGAAAGGACGCCAACAACAAATCGTTATTTCGCGGGGAATGCGAAATCCATACAGCGCATCTCTTTTGGGTAGTTCGCATTGGGTTGGGGCTTTTCGGTTTCCAACAGGCATGATCGCTGTTGTTGGCGGGCCAACCCAAGCCCGAGCTACTCTCAGAAGTTGCAAACCGATGGCCGTGGCGAAATACCAAATTCGAGAGGGAGACGGGAAATTCAGTGCACAAAACCCACAAAACCTCTGTGTCGAGGTTTTGTGGGTTTTGTGTGCGCATTTGCTAGCATCCACTGGAAAAACGACCCTTCGAAAATGCGACCCGAACCCCCAAAACACGTACACAAAAATCACAAAAATACCTCGCCCTGATTTTTGTGATTTTTGTGTACGTGTTTTGGACCTCC
>CAYYUU010000707.1:0-4765 GCA_964474955.1 uncultured Alcaligenaceae bacterium
CACGCCCAGGACGTTGCCGAAGAGCATGTGCGTTAGGTCGCGGTAGGAGCGTGTGCGGCTCATCAGCAGCACCCCGAGGGCAAACATGCCGGTGAAGACGACGCCAATGGCGGTGTCCTCCTTAACCGCCCGCCCCCGGGATGCCCAGCCTATGAGAAGCGCCGTCGCCAGCGCCGCCCCTAGTCCACCGAGGGACAGGGCCCATCCGAAAAGGTGCGCGATCACCAAGCCAGGCAGCGTTGTGTGCGCCAACGCGTCGCCAATGAACGCCATGCGCCGCTGCACGACGTGGACGCCCAGCATGGCGCACGTGACGCCCACCAGCACCGCCGCCAGCAGGGCATGTTGCATGAAGGCGTGACGGAACGGCTCGGTTAGCCAGCCCATGCCCCTTCCCTCCCGGAGAGGTCGTTGAGCGACGGTGCCGCCTCGACCTTGCCGTCACGCAGGCGAACGATCCCGTCGAACCCGTCCAGCCGGCTCAAGTCGTGGGTGGCGACGACTAGTGTCTTGCCCTGGTCGCGCAGGGACCACATCGCTTCGTAAATTGTCTCCTGTGTCCGGGCATCCACGGCGTTGAACGGCTCGTCCAGCAGCAGCAAGTCGGCCTCCTGAGCAAGAGCCCGGGCCAGAAGTGCCCGCTGCTGCTGGCCGCCCGACAGTTTTCCGATCTGCCGGCCCGCAAGAGAAGCTAGGCCCAACCGATCCAGCGCCGCCGACGCGATCTCGCGGTCGCGTCGCCCTGGCCAGGCCAGCCAGCCGAGGTGGACGTAGCGGCCCGTAAGCACCAGTCGCTCGACGCTGATAGGGAAGCCCCAGTCAATCTCGCTGCGCTGGGGCAGATAGGCGACCCGGTGGTGGCACGCGCCTAGAGGGTTCCCGTAGACGCGAACGACGCCCGAAGCGACCCGCAGCAGCCCGGCCACGGCCTTCAGCAGTGTACTCTTCCCCGAGCCGTTGGGGCCGACCAGGGCAGCACAGGTGCCGCATGGAACACGCACGCAGACCTCGCTCAGGGCGCGGCAAGCCGCGCCAGGGTAGGATACGCACAGTCCCTCGATCAGGAGTGCGAGTGCGCCTTCGACAGGGCCGGCGTGGCGGCCTTGCGAGTAAGGGAGCCAGGGATCGCTCATTGTTTCAGTGCTTCCACGATGGCGGTGACATTGTGGCGGACCATTTTTTCGTATGTTTCGCCACCGCTACCGGCCTTGCCCAGGGCGTCGGTGAACAGCGGCGGGGCCATCTTGACGCCAGCCTCCTTCGCGAGGCGCTGGATCAACTTGGGGTTGTGAACGTTTTCAGCGAAGATGGCCGGCACTTTCGCCGCTTTGACCGATTTGATCAATTTGGCGAAAGCGGCTGGCGACGGGTCCGACGCCTCCGTCGAGACGGACGTCAGCACAGTGCCGACCACGTCGAAGCCGTGTCGCTGGGCGAAGTAGCCGAACGTGTCGTGGCTGGTGACCAACTTGCGGTTCTGCTTGGGAACCGTGGCGACCTCTTCCACCACCCAGGTATCGAGCGCCCGGAGCGTGGTGAGGTACTTCTCCGCGTTGGCCTTGTACTTGTCAGCGTTGGGCGGGTCGGCCTCCGCGAGCGCATCGCGGATGACCCCGACCATTTGTATTGCGTTCTTCACGTCGTGCCAGACGTGCGGGTCTTCTTCGTGGTGGTGGTGCATCTCGTCCGACTTGTGGCCTTCCCGCAGTTGCAGCCCTTCGGTGACCACGACCCGTTTAGCCCTCGAATTCGAGGACTTGTGCAGATCGTCCAGCCACTCCTCAAAGTGGACGCCGTTTTCGAAGATCACGTCAGCGTCCGCGAGAACCACGGCGTCCATCGGTGTCGGCTCGAAGGTGTGGGCGTCACTGTCGGGGCCGACCAAAGTGGTAACCTCGGCGCTGTCGCCGGCGACGTTTTGCACCAAGTCGCCCAGGATGCTGTAGGTTGCCACGACTCGCAGCTTGCCCGGACGCCGCGTGTTGTTGGAGCAACCGCCCAGGAAGATCGCCAGCGCAGCAAGAGCGAGCAACCCTATCTGTCCGTATCGCCTTTTCATGAGTCACCTCCTCGATTTGGTGATGATGTCTATTAACTTGTCAATTCTTGCCGCCAACCGCGACGGCTCAATGTCCACGACGTTGCCTTTCTCGTGGCCCTAACCCCGTTAGCAAGGAATCTCACCACGGCACCAGCCGAGGGAAGATGTCTCCGTCACAGACTTCATCAACTCAATTTGGTAGAGCAGTTCCTCTCAACAAAGGTCATGCTCTGCGAAGCCCGTCAATCACACTTCGGGACGTCCCTTGTCACACTCGATAATGGTTTTTCGGGGAAGGAATGAAACATTTCATCCAAATATCGAACTCGTGGTTCCGAGATTCCACGCTGGAGGATCACGAGGTTGACTTTGGGTTGAGGATCACTTTCAGGTCAACCTGATCGTCTACCAAACGAGTGGATTTTATTCGCTGTTACAATATTATTACGTTTCTTTCTTACCTGGGGATTGATAGGCCGAATTAAACCGGGCGGAGTACGAGCACTTCTCCGGAGTCGGTTCCCACCGCCAGCAAGCTGTCGGTCCCGTTCCAACTAAGCTGAGAAATGGGGGACTGGGTCTGGAGTTTGGCAAGCGGAGCTTTTCGGGATTCTGGTTGCCACAGAGCGACCAGACCGTCGAGTCCGCCAGAGGCGACGTACTTGCCGCGACATTGGTAGGTCACCACAGTCACCTTGTCCTGATGGGCCTCAAGCTGCTTGGGAGTCGTCCCCGCAGGGCCCTTTCCGGAGCAGTCCCAAACACAAGGAACCTCCCCGCCCCCAGTTGCGAGATATCGACTCGTGCAGTCCCAAGATAACTCTTGAACCTTGTTGGGATAGCCTGACATCATTAGGTCATTGCCCGTCTTGATGATCCAGAAGTGGACTGTCGAATCCTGGTCTCCGGTGGCGATGTAGTTCCCATCGGGACTCCAGGCAAGCCGCAGAATAGAACCCTTCCATTCGAATGTTTGTTGCGGTTCATCCTTGTCGGGTGTCCAAACTTGAAGGCGACTATAACACGAGGAAGCGAATTCCTGGCTCTTCGGTTTCCACTGAATATCCGAGACGGTACTGAGGTGCTCGGGGTATTCGCGAACTAATTTGCCGGAGGCATCCCATAAACGCAAAAGTTTCCCAGCCGCCGCTGCAAGATATCGACCATCGGGTGACCACTGAGTTTTGGTCACCCATGATGCTCCCGCGTTGAATGTTCGGTATGGCTCAGTCGCGCTTGACGAAGCATCCCAGATGGCTATCTTGCCATCTTGTCCGGAGCTGGCCAGTAACGAAGGCTTGGTCGGATGCCAGGAAATGGAAGTCGTGCCAAAACTGTGCCCCGGCCACCTTTTTACCAGAGTCCCGTCTTTCGGATCGAAAAGACAGATTTGTCCGCTCACTTCTGCCGCAGCCAAGTAAGAACGATCTGGTGACCACTCGAGAGCAATGACATGATCGCTCACCGGAGCCCGCCAGACCAGTTTCAGCGACTTGGGGGGACGACGAGAAAGCGGGTTCAAGCTAGGCATTCTCGGAATCCTTCGTTAAGCTCCTCGCGGTTCAGATTGCGCCCAATAAAGATCAGGGAGTTTCGACGAGGTTCGTCTCCCCAGGGACGGTCGGGGCGGCCATCGACCAGCATGTGGACGCCTTGAAAAACGAAACGGCGTTCCTCTCCGCGGATACTGAGAATCCCCTTCATGCGAAAAATGTCTGGCCCTTTAGTCATCACCAAGTTCTGCATCCAGGCGTTGAGCTTCGTAGCATCGAGGTCCCCGGACGTGTTTATCCCTACAGAAGAAACCTCCTCGTCGTGCTCGTGGTCGGGTTTGAACTCTCTGAGTAGTTGCGAGGGAACTTCTGATCCTGCCAAAAGCTTGGCTTCAAATTCACCAAGGCCGTGCTCGGAAAAAAGAGCATAATGTCCGGAATTTGTGATGCGAAGTGTAAATTCCGAAGGGTCGGTTTCGGAAATGGCAATCCGAGAAAGTTGCTTCCCAGGCTTTAGCACACCTCCGATGGCAACATCGATTTCTTCCTCTGAAAAGGTCAGGACGGCATCCATTGTCACCTTTTCCAAGGCCGTGTGATTTGCTTCTGATATTGGCAACACTGTTACATTCATACTTGGGTCGGGGCCAGGTTGAAGGACGAGTTGGTAATCCCCTTGTTCCAGCAAAAATACGTTGGCTTCTTCAAACGGATACTCAGGTTCGAGGAATTTAGGATCGACTTCAAGAGCGCGGCTCAGGTCAAACCCACCGACGTTCAATACTCTGTCGAGATCGATCAGAGCGTTTTGGGTTCGGTGCAGCTTGGCGGCGGGGTTCATGCTCTTTATCCTGGCTTCAAGCTTAACCAGTTCGCCCGGTTCGACTAAGTCGGTCTTGTTCAAGAGAATTACGTCGGCGAAGGCAATTTGCTCCTTACACTCGTCGCTGTCATCGATGTGTTGCCATACGTGTTTGGCATCGATGAGGGTGACAATACCGTCGAGGTGAATGTTATCCTGCATTTCGTCGTCGACGAAGAACGTCTGCGCCACGGGACCGGGGTCGGCTAATCCGGTGGTCTCGACAAGGATATAGTCGAACTTGTCCTTGCGCTTCATCAGGTTGCCGAGAATGCGAATCAAATCTCCCCGGACTGTGCAACAGATGCAACCATTGTTCATCTCGAAGACATCTTCCTCGGCGTTGATGACAAGGTCTTGATCAACACC
>CAYYUU010000708.1:0-4763 GCA_964474955.1 uncultured Alcaligenaceae bacterium
CAACGATTACGGCATCGGAGCTGGTGGTGGCAATGGTCCGGCAGGAACTCCGAAGACACATCCGTGGGGGTTCCGAAAGGGTGTCGAGATCAGGGACAACTATATCTATTGCAGCGGGCGTTGTGCCATCGCGTTCACCGGGGATGGGACCATCTGCGCCAACAACGTCATCCGGTTCCCAAAGGGACTCATGCGATGGACAGTGACAGGTCTCCGCCAGGTCACAGGCTCAAGCACCAACGACAATCGCGCCGTCCAGATGCGAGGATACCGCTGGGTCGTCGAGGGGAATGACTACGTCGTCCACAGTAACCTCGTCGCTCCGAAAGGGGCCTACCGCATCAACGACGGCGAAGGGCTCATGCACGAAGCCCACGTCAATAGCTCCATCAAGGACAGCAAGCTCATCGACAATCGAGGCAACGCCTACATCTCTCTCTACCGAGTTCACGGAGTCGACGGACTCATCATTCGCGGCAACGAGATTCACTCGAAAGGCAAGCTCGCAGCCATCTTCGTCCTGTCTGGTTACTTCAAGAAGAAGTTCCCTTGTCGGAACGTCACCATCGAGAACAACGTCACCAAGAACAGCGGCATCCTCATCCAGGGTGATCCGGCGAAGAACAGCGTTGTGCGGAACAACCGACACATCGGTCCCGGTGGTGTCATTGAGAACAAGGCGAATGCGAAGTTGAGTGGCAATCGTGGATATAAGGTGGAAAATGAATAGATTGTGAAGAGTCGATCCGAAGACCACATTTTGGGGAGAAACGGTGAATCGGATGCTACCGCTCGTTTTCGGAATGCTGTTTTGCTATTGAGTTTCGATAGCTCAATAGCAAACCTCATCCTTGACAGGTCACTTGTGGAGGTCGGCCCTCTTGTCACGTTGGGGATACCTTCGTGTTCTCTGGCGTTCCGAACAACTGCCTCACAACCTCGTGGGCCTTCTTCGTTGTCACAACGAAATTCGACGGATTCGGCGTCAAAGGAGTAAACCGAATCAAATCACATTCCTCGATCACCTCACGCACAGATGACACCGTTTCTTCCGAGACTCCATCGGCTCTCTCCAACCACTCCATGACCTCCGCCGACGTCTGATTGTCCTTGGGTATCTCGAAGCGTTCGCGGAGGAATCCAAGGAACAACACCGCGAGCTGGGAGTAACGCTCCCGCAACTCCTCTTTGGCTGTTGGGACCGTGGTCGCTAGACGTTCGAGTTGTTCGTGGATTCCTTCGGGCGGTGGCTCTTCGACTTTGCGCCGCTTGAGGTTTGTCCACAAGGTCACGACCACAGCCAAGATAAGGACCGCTCCGAAGAAGATTCCAATCGGGACCCACGGAAACTCTGGCGGTGGCGGGGCCGGTGGCACTTTCTCGATGGCGGGAATGTCCTCAAGGCCCTCAAGGCTGAGATCACCCACGGGGGTTGGGACCTTGACGGTGATGATCCCCCAATCAAAGGTCTTCAACTCGCCAGACTTCGTTTCGTATTGGAGTTTCGGAAATGACAAGGGGATGTCACCGGGCATTCGTGGTTCGATGCGAACTCGTTGACGCCAGTTTACGTTGTCCTTGTCCTTCGAGGTCTTGGGGGACTCAGGATAGACCTCCCACATGTCCCTCTTGAGGACGGTCAGGTCAAGTTTTGGTTTGACATGAGCTTTGTCCTTGAGGGTGTATGTCAGCGTGATGACACCCGACAGACGAAGGGTTGCCTTGTCATCTTTGTAGTCCTTGAGGTCGGCGTGGAGAGATGCTGGGCCTTTGGTGATGTGGAAGGGATCTGCGGAGACGGACGGAGGCAGGAGGAGAACTCCCACGAGCAAGGACCGGAACACGGAAGTGCGAAGACAGTACATGATTTCGAGTGCCCGACTTACGTTTGAAAGAGAACTCGGCACTCAAAGTCCCTCGCCCCGCTTGCGGGACCCGGGATGTAGGGTGAGGGGCTCGGGGACTTCGAAACTCAATAAACAAACGCGTAAACCGTGTTTGCTTTGTCACCCCTCACCCTAAATCCCGGATCCCGCAAGCGGGGCGAGGGACTTAGAAAGAACGCCAATGTACGCCGATTGGACGGAAAATATTCACAGCAGAAAACCCAGGTTCACGGTCGTTTCAACCGCCGTTCCCGCAACTTAAAAAACCGCACCAGAGCATCCAGGTGCTCCCCATCAGTGGAGACTTCCACAAGGTCGACCTGGCTCGATTGGGCCAGCTGACGAAACCCTTCTTTTCGTTCGTGGGCGGCCTTGGCGTACTGGTCGCGAACCTTGTTGCTCGACGTGTCGATAAGCAGCTGCCGTCCGGTTTCGGCATCCTCGAGCTGCACCAACCCGACGTTCGGAAGTTCTTCTTCGCGTGGGTCGCTGATGCGGATGGCAACGAGGTCGTGTCTCGCCGCGGTCCTCTTGAAACTCGGCGCGAACCCCCGATCAAAGAAGTCACTCAAGAGAAAGATGATCGCCCGACGATGCAGCACCTTATTGACGAAGTCGAGTCCCTTTTGGATCGAGGTCTGGACGTTCTCGGGCCGGAACAACAGGACCTCGCGGATGAGCCGAAGGACGTGACGCGAGCCCTTCCGTGGGGGGACAAACTTCTCGACACGGTCGGTGAAGTTGATGAGCCCGACGCGGTCGTTATTGGCGATGGCCGTGAACGCCAAAATCGCGGCGACCTCTGCGGCGACCTCGCGTTTGCTTTGGAGGCGTGTCCCGAACTGTTGACTCCCACTCCCATCGACCAACAGCATGACCGTGAGTTCTCGCTCTTCGACAAATCGTTTGATGAAGGGGTTCCCCATCCGAGCTGTTACGTTCCAGTCGATTGCGCGGACGTCGTCACCCGGTTGATACTCGCGGACCTCCTCGAAGGCAATCCCAGCACCCTTGAAGACGCTGTGATACTCACCGCCAAGAAGGTCTTCGACGGCACGCTTGGCTCGCAGTTGCAGACGCCGGACTTGTCGGCTTATTTCTCGTGGAATCATGAAAGAGGTCTTTCTGCTCGCCCGTTTGCCAACATGTATCATGTTCTGACGGTTACCCCAGGTGACATCACACAACCACCTTCGGCGACGTCCCAGTTCTCACCTCGGTTCCCTTCGACGGAACACCTGACGGTTCGAACCTTCGCCCTTGATTGTAACACGATTCCAACTTGGTTGTCTTTGATCGTGGTGTCCTTCGTATATGTTCGAGATCGTTCTTCGAGTTGCAGCCCCACCTGATTGTCTGTCACCTGACAACTCAAGATGGCCCCTCTTGTTCCGGCCCCGAATTTTATTCCGATCTCATGTCCCGTGACCTGACATTTCCGCACGATCGCTTGTCCCCCGGTGATCGCGATTCCGTCTCCCTTGTTGTCGCGGACCTGGCAGCCATGAAGGAAGACCCGACTTCCGCGACGTCCAGAGACTCCGGTGCTCCCGTTGTTCACGATCTCACACTCGCGAAGTCGAAGCCACCCCCCAGTATCGACCCAAATGCCTCCGCCTTCGTTGTTCGTCATCTTACATCGAGTCATCCGAACACAGGTCCCGTAATAAGTCGTGAGGGCAACTCCTGGCACATCTTCGAACCGACAATCCTCAAACAACACGCGGCTCGTTCCGCCGGAGACCTGGACGCCACCCGCATCGTCAGCACCGAACACACAATTGCGGAACCGCACCTTTCCGTGATGAATCTTCATTGGCCCCCGGAACGTGATTCCTTCGAAGCGGAGTCGGCTCCCTTCGATGTCGAGATTTCCCTGTATGACGACCGAACCCGGAGGCCCCTCAGCAACGAGTTTCAATTTCCTTGCGTGGATCGTTCCTATCCCCTTGTACGTCCCTGGTCGGAGGATCACAGTTCCACCTTCACCTGTGCTCCCGACGGCGAAACGCAAATCATTTTGGATGTCTCCGGAATCATCGCAAGCGAGCACACAGCGCTGATACGCGTCTGTTGGGTCCACGCCCTCCTCCTCTGCGATGTCCTCGCACAATTCCAGATCATACTCCGTTGCACCACAGGCGGAACATTCAAAGAATCCAGGACGCAAGGTCAGGATTGGTTCTGCACAACCGTCCCACTCGATCTGGCAGTGCGGGCAATATTCATCCGACCCGCCGCCCTCGTACTCATAGGGCTCATAGTCTTCCCAAAGAAATGCTTCGGGCCAGGTCAACCATTCCGGAACTCGCGGTGCCCAGGTCGCCTCGAAAACGCGTTGGCAGTGCGGACAAGTGACGTCGCCGGGCTCGCCGACTTCGACAGTTCGTGAACATCGCGGACAACGGAGTTGACGGAGCGATGTGTCGTCGCACAACTCGCCGAGTTCGTCGACTTCGAGGTTGCTGTCTTCGTTGATCTCTTGTTCGTCTTCGACGTCTCCGGTTGCGTCGACGCAAAAACGACATTGGCACGAGGGACATTGCAATTCCGAACGGTCTCCGACGGCACAAGGCTCTTCGCAGTGTGGACAGAGAACGAAGTCGAGGTCCACGACTGCGTCCCCGTGGGAGTCCACAGACAACCGGCAGTCGCAGCACTCCACGACTTCGTTTTCTCCGATATCGTACCGCTGCTCGCAACCCGGACAGCAAACTACAAAGGTATCCGCAATCATGTCTTTCTCCTATTCATGCGTACATGAGACAGGATACCGTTCCTCGAACAATAATGGTATGTCGGCAGAGTACCACAGCCAGAAAAGGGTGCATCGCCCCCTTTGCACGGCAAATCGAATTTGTTACATTTTATGTAGAC
>CAYYUU010000709.1:0-3253 GCA_964474955.1 uncultured Alcaligenaceae bacterium
GCGCGATGAAAAAGTCGTCGGGCGTCGTCGGCTCGGTCTCCGGCTCGGCGTGCGACAATCGCTTGCCACGTAAGGGCCTCGGCCTCGCGTCGCTTGCGGTTCTTTCGCTCCTGCGTCAACTGTTCTAGTTCCACCGAGTACTCGCCCAGGGCTTCCCACTTTTGTTGTTTGAAGGCCACCGCACAAAGTTCCGCCAGAGCGTTCGAAGCGTACCACGGATCGTGCCGGTCGGACGAATCAACGAGGTCCAGGTGTTCCTGGCCCGCTTCCCACGCCTCTTCGAGTCGGCCAACTTTTTTGTAGAACCGCATCTTCTCGTAGATAAACACATACCGATGGTCGCCGGGTCCGGGCGGGATCATCGAGTCCGCATGGGCAAGGGCTTTGTCGATCTCCTCGGCGTATCCTTCGGCATCTATCATCAGATAGATTTCGATGAGTTTGTTGATCGCCCCGATCCACCAGGGGTGACCTTCGAGTTCCGGACGTTGACCGCGCAAATAACACGCGATGGCGTCATCAAGGATGTTGCTGAAGTCGCGTTTGTAATCGACTGTGTAGAGGATGTGCCAAACTTCGTAGAGGTACGCCCACCAGGGTTCATTGAGTTGTTCGGCCATGTGCTGGCCGGTCTTCAACAGTTCGCACCCGCGGTGCGGTTCCTTCTCCACGACGGCGACGGCCTCGTCGTGAAGTTCGGCCATCCGGAGGCGTTCGTAATCGCCTTCCTCTTCGTAAGCCGCTTGGCGTTCATAAAACCAGGACCACAGACTCATTGTCGTCGCCTCCTGTTCGAGGTTCGGCAAAGCAGAAGGGGGATGATGTTTGTTGCCGGATCAATATAAGCGCCAAGCCAAGCATCTGCAAGGCTCGCAGCGGTAGAACAGAAATTCGACCGCTGCCCTGGTTTCTTGCGAAAACGAGCGTCCTACTTCTTCTCCAAAATCTCGTTGACTAGACCGTCGGCCTGATAGATCGCCCGTAAGGCCTCGACGATGGCTTGCGAGTTGACTGACACGGCCCGCGCCTGGACGTCGGTGAACGCAAAGTCGAGGACGAGCGATTGGACGTTTCCGTCGAAGATCAAACCAACGACTTCGGCATCACGGTTGATGACGGGGCTTCCGGAGTTGCCCCCGATGATGTCCGCCGTGCAGACAAAGTTATATGGCGTGCTGAGGTCCAACTTGTCCTTCCGCTTGACCCATACTCTCGGCAAAGCGAACGCGTCCTTGTTGCCCTGTTTCTCGGCACGTTCGTAAAGTCCCGCGAACGTCGTCTGGAACGGAATTTTCTTCCCGCCCTGTTCATACCCTTTACACGTCCCGAACGCCAAACGTAAAGTAAAGGTCGCATCCGGATATGTGTTAGTTCCCTCGATGGCGAACTTGGCCTTGGCAATCATGTCATAGGCCTGGCGTTTGGGTTCGTCGACCTTCGTTTCCCATTCCTTGCGAATCTTACGGGACATCTTGTCAACAAGACGAGCCAGTTGGATCATCGGATCATTCGACGCGGCAACGGCCTCACGCCCACCCTCGAAAAGTTTCTGGCGGACTGCCTGGTCTCCAAGTTTGGTTCCGGCGATAAGTTCTGCAGCCCGTTCTTTCGGAGACTTCCCGTCCAGGATTTGCTTGACCAATTTCTTCTCCGGGCCGACCTGGACGGCCAACCAGGTCAATGAATCGGCGAGCTTGGTCGCCTCAAAATCGGGATAAATCGGCGTCTCGGCTAGCAGTCGGAACTTGAGCGATTCCTTGCCGGCGTCGGTGTATTCGCTCAGGCGGTCGGCGTTGGGCTTGGCGTACTCCTCGGCGGCACGGACGAGCGTCCGGGCGTAGTTAAAGTATGTCGTGTTGAAACCACTCCCGGCTTCAAAGAGCGTGTACGGCGCGATCAACTTTCGCCGGATCTTTTGGACGTCGGCAATCGTTTTGAAAGCTTTGAGGGTGTCCTTCAACTTTGGATTCTTGCGGATGGCTTCTTTCAGAGCTTTTTCTTGGGCCTCCTTGCGGGCCATGAACGAGGGCGTCAACAAACCCTGGAGGGCTCCCTTTCTCGCCTTGCGACCGTTCGAGACTCGGAAGAGGTAATCTTTAGCTCGGCGTTTCTCTTCCGGTCCTTGGTCGCTGAAGACGGAGGCCATGACCTCCAGGCGAAAGTATCGCTCAAGGATGTACGGATAGCCCTTGTCCCGGAGGTACTTCAACTCCGCGACGGTGTTGAGGCGATTCGTCCGCCCGGGATGTCCCGACACGAAAACGAGTTCGTTCTTGCTCGGGCCGTTCTTGCTCCATTTGAGATAGTCCTCGGTCTTGAGTGGCTGGCCGTCTTCGTAGACTCGGAAGAAGGCGACGTCGAGGCAGTACCGAGGGTAGCTGAAGTTGTCGGTGTCGCCGCCGAAGAAAGCCGCTTGCGTGTGTGGTGCGAAGACCAAACGGACGTCGGTGTAACGTTTGAACCGATAGAGGTGATATAGTCCACCCTGGTAGAGCGTCACGACGTCGCTCCGCAAGCCGGTTTTCTTGAGCGAGTCGGCCTCGATCTTGGCGATCATTCCGCGACGAGCTGCGAACTTTTCCTCGTCCGACATGCCCGGCTTGACGGCTCCTTTGACGCTGTCGGTCACGTCCTCAATGCTCATCAGGACGTTCAGCTCGAGTCCTTTCGCCTTGAGTTCGTCCTTTCTGTTGGCGGCGTAATAGCCGACCTCGGCGTAGTTGTTTTTGGGCGTGCTGAGTTTTTGCAAGGCGTCGAACGCGACGTGGTGGTTCGTCATCACGAGCCCGTTGGCCGAAACGAACGAGCCCGAACCGCCGTTGTTAAATCGCACCGAAGATTTCTGGACTTGTTCGAGCCACTTCTCCGTCGGCACAAAGTTGTATTCTTCTTTGAGCAATTTCTTGGGCAAGTTGTTGAACAACCACATCCCTTCGTCGGCGAACGTTTGCTCTGCGGACATGCTCACGACCAATCCTAGAACGAATAGACTGTAAAACCTACACAATAACGAACGATGCTTCATCCTGGTTGACTCCATATATCTGAGAAGCAAGATGTTGGAACTTCGTGCCCAATGGGTGACATCCGGAAGTCACCCAAAATTTCGAGTGTGGGACTCGCTCCAGAATACCGGATGCGAGCGGAGAAAGGAAAGGGTAAGACTCGCCGACGTTTTCGAAAACGGAGTTGTGGGTCGACGGATCAATGAGTGTCGGAATTGAGACACCGAAAAAAGAACCACTCCCACAAA
>CAYYUU010000709.1:3263-4759 GCA_964474955.1 uncultured Alcaligenaceae bacterium
TTGTTGTCTCTTCTAAAAATAGTTCTCCTTATCCACCCCTCAAAAAACCTACACTCTCCGAAACAAAAACACTAACACGACTCTTACTGATCCGACCATCCAAGCGGCGACAGATCCCAACCGAACCCGTGCCAAACTCGTCACGCGAACTTGCGACCAGAGCCGGAGGAACTGTTCGATGTTGCGTTCGAGCCCTGACTTCGGGAACCCCGCCGAGAGAACCAACTCCGGACGGCGAGAGTGAGCAGAGTGATCCGTCCCGCGATGGCGACACCACCCAAGAACACTCCAACGACGCTCCACCCGAAAAGGTGAAACCACAAGAACACCAAACCAAAGAGTTGCTCCGGCCAACTCACACGCAACAGGAAGACAACGCCAGGAAGGAGGGAAAGCAACCAGGTCGCGACGAAAATGAGAACGAACAATTGGCTCCAGTAGAATCGGCTTCGAAACTCCCGTCGGCTCCTCGGTTCCGTTTCCAGTGAGGGCAACTTTGCTTCGGCGCCGACCTCCCACACAAAAGGGACCCCTGGGCGGAGAATTTCTTCGGAAGTCTCGGATGGCGGAATGGACCGGGGAGTCTTCTTGGCCTCCTTTCGGAGGCGGTCCCACCCACGTTCTTTCGTCAAGATGACGTTTCGGCGTTCCAGGTTGTCGAACATCTCTCGCAACTTTCGACGTCCTTCCGGGGAAAACGCCGAGTCGGAACATTCACGCAAACGCAATCGACCACGTTTGAGGTGATAAAAGAAGGCACGCTCGACTTTCTCCAACGTTTCCGCGAGACCCATTCCCGGCTCGCCACTTTTCATCAACAGGGCCGCGGCATCGTGGAATTGGTTGGCCCGGAACCAATCGGCATGAGCCATCGACAGGGGAGCAGGCTCGCTGACTTTGGACCCGGTCGTCAACTGATGACCGACCGGGAGATACACTGTTCGGAGCAGTGGAACGTTCGACACGTTCGGGAATCGGATGCGGTGCGAAGCGGGTTTGGTCAGAGAAGGAGAACGATCGGGAAAGTCCCATCGGAGCGTGAGATGCCGGAGGCGTTTTGGCCCCGAAAGACTCAGTCGGTACAGATTCGGCGAGATCGATTGCAAGGTCGTCGGCTGGTCATCCAACAGTACGGAAAGGACCCTCGCCTGTGAGGGAAAGGCTACCTCCAGATATCCCTCGCTTGTCCCCCATAGAGCGTAAGCCCCCTCGTGTAACCACCGTTGGTGGTCTTTGAGACTCACTCGTTCTTCGCCGTAGAGGAGTCGTACCGAAGACCTTTTGGGCACTGCCTTCATTCGAAAAGTCAGGTCCCACTTCTGGCCGTCCGGTGTCACTTTCCAGAGCCGAGAGGTCGTACCGACCACGCCCGCCCGGACCCATTCTGGGAGTCCATCGTTCGGACGGACAGGTGACATTTCCTTGAATTCAAGAGAGACCAATCGAACGACGACCAACGACACACACCGTGTAACAGACTCTACTCCAAGAAATAC
>CAYYUU010000710.1:0-4759 GCA_964474955.1 uncultured Alcaligenaceae bacterium
CATCCGGAATCGGTTCAAATTCAGTTCGGGCGAAGACATGTTGAGGAACAGCCACGTCCCGGCACCAAGAAAGACCGCAAATAATCCTAGGGCACCGAGAAATTCCGGAACGGGCGTCGCGAGGAACCAACCCCAAAACCACACCGACCCCAAGAAGAAGACGACGGCCAACACGAACGAGGCCACCAAGACCACAAATCGCAAGGCGAACAAGATTTCAAACACAACGTCCTGGATCCGAGGGCCGCCGGGAGGAGACATCAACCAGAGACCCTGGGCCGCGCTGAAAATCCCGAACAGGACAGCACTGAAGAATGGAGCGAACGACGGCGTGAAGCCCTCACTCCAACCGAGAATCAACATCGTAAGCATCAACAACGAAACGAGCCCGAAGAGCCCAAAGCTGACGAGACGTCGTTGGGCCAGAAGGACCTGTTTGACTTCGGCGTCTTCTTGTCCCTTGAGATTTCGCAGCGTGAGGTTCTGCCAGAGCGCCAGGCCAAGATACCCGAACGCGACGACCCCCACGACCCAACAAGCCCAGGTGCTCGTTTCGGCGGCGTAATACCCTACCCAAAACGCCAAAAGTAACACCAGGAAGCCGGACCAATACAAACTCGCCACGACCCCCCAATGCTGTTGGTGCAGGTCGGTGGGCTCTGTGTGAAGTGTCTGCCCCTTGGTCGCCATCGTGCTATCCTCAATTCAATCTTCGCTGCAGAATCTTGGACCGTAGGACAGGTTTGTAACCTGTCCGTTCTTATTTTGGACAGGTTACAAACCTGTCTTACCAACGATCTCAAATCCAAACGTCGAGAACTTATTTCCATGGCGTTCCGAAATGACGCCTACCGCCACTTTCGCGACTCCAGAACTTTGATCGTCAAAAACAACCAGAAGACTGCTGACGAGATGTAGAACAAGTAGAATCGCGGAGCCACACGGCCCGTTAGAGCCTGGTCCCACAGGTCGATGTAGTTGATGTACGTGAAAAAGGTCTCCCAGGAGGAGCCCGAGCCACCCGTCAACGGGTTCGAAGTGATTACGCCCTTGAGCAAGTAAATGAAGATGGGAAAGAGCATCCCGAGGAGCGTCAAGACGGCCGCCACGACTTGGTTCTTCGTGAGGCTCGAGAAGAAAATCCCCATCGCCACGAACGCCGCCCCGGAGATCCCCAACGCCAGGGCGAAACTCAAAATCGGACGATAGTCAAACGGCGTTCCTCCCTCCACTCGCAACGCAACGAGATACAACCCCCACGGATACCACGCAAGCAGATAGAATCTCCACGCCGCAAAAAACTTGCTCAACACGACCATGCTTTCGGTCACTGGGGCCGTGAGCAACACCTCCATCGTCCCGAGCCGTTGTTCTTCGCTCAGCAGTCGCATGGTGACCACGGGAACGAGTAAGACGAGCGAAGTAATCGAGACGAAACCGAACATGTACCAGGCAATGATCGGCTCTTCCAACCCGGGCACTCGGGGGCTGCTCGAATACTGGGCCAGTATGCTCACGAAATTCACGAACTGGAAACCACCGAAGAGGGCAAACCCAATGAGCACGAAGTACGCTATCGGAGAGTAAAAATACGACGCCAACTCTCTTCGCGCCATTACAACATATTTGTTGTCCGAACAGATGCCGACCGAGAGGATGAGGAATTCGACCCCAGCGTAAATGAACAGGAATGGGGCGCCGGGTTGTTTCGGTGGCCAGGGCAACCACTTAAACATCGGATAGACATAGGGGGTACACCAACCGGCCCCGAGTAGGACCATCACGACACCAATGGCCCCAACTCCGAACGGCAACCAGTACGACCAGGGATTGTCGATCGAGAGCGTGCTCACACAACCGGCGACGTAAAGCAACCCAAGGATGAGATGCACGACCCCACGCCCCAGGAGGAAATCGTCACCGAAGTTTGGAAGGAGACTGCCAACGACTCCCGTTCCGATCATCACCAGAGCGGTTGCCCCGAGGGCTCGACTGACGAGCGACCGTAACCCCTCTTCCGTTTCGTTGCGGAAATACGAAAGCAAGAAACACCACGCCAGGGCAAAACACGGAGCACCGAGCGTCAAGAAGTAACCGGCCGTTCCACTCCTGGCGGGGATGAACATGAAGACGTATCCGAGAGCGAGTTGCACGAAGCCGAAGGCTCCATAGAGCCGGCGGAACTGGATCTCGGTCTCGTTGAAAGCGTGGAAGAGCAGGCCCGCCATGCCCATCAGAATTAGAAACGTTCCTCCGCGATAACCGACGCGGACCTTCAGCAAACTTGGGGTCTCGTATCCGCTCACGACAATGGCGAGACCACCGAGCAGCACGAGGAGGAACGAAATACCGGCGACGACCCTCGCCGTGCTGGGCTTGTCCGAACGCATCACCGAGGGAGCGCGTTCCTGCGGCGATTGCCACCCCTTCGACAGGAACGGTTCTTCGCGTTTGGGTTTGATGGACTTGGTCGGCATGGGTGGTATCTCGCTGCTGAAAATCTCGCAAGGACCAAGGGCAGGCTGGTTATCTGGCGTTTTTTTGTCCGGAGCCACGCGGGCCGTCGGCTCAACAAGTGTCGTATTTGGAAGTTATTGAGAAGTTGCTTTTCGCTCCGTGAAAAGCAACAAACTAAAACCACGACTCCTATTTATCCGAACACCTCCGCGGCTCAACCTCACAACACAAACTGGACAACAATTTCTTTCTCGTCCCAACGGGGCAAGGAGCTACTCTTCTTTCTTCTCGTCTTCTTCCTCGTCGGAATCCGTCGTCTCTGTTTTGCCGTCTTTCTCCAAGTCCTGGATGGCCGTATCGCCTTTCTTGCCAGGAGGACCCTCTCGGACGTAATCGCTCAACGGGTCGTCGGCCCGAATGACTTCGAAGAAGGCGTCTTCGAGCTTGCGGCGTTTCCGTTCAAGATTCCGTAAGGCCCATTGGTTCTTCAAAACAACATCGAACAACTCTTCGCGAAGGTCGGCTTCTTCTTCCGCGTGCACTTCAAATGTGGAGAAATCGTCTTCGCCGTCTCCGGCCAATACGTCCGTGACGCCATTGACAGATTGGAGGGCCTTGGCGACTTGTTCGCGAGGTCCGCGGACTTCCAGCACTGTGACGGCTTCGCTCTCGAGTTCGTCGAGCGACTGTTGGACGCTCACGCGACCGGCGTTAATGATGATGACTCGCTCGCAGACGGCTTCGACCTCGGCCAGAATGTGGGTCGAGAGCATGATGGTGTGGCTCTCGCCGAGTTCCTTGATGAGCCGCAACGTCTCGCGAATTTGGATCGGGTCGAGACCCGCGGTCGGTTCGTCGAGAATCAAGATTGGTGGATCGTGGATCATCGCGTCGGCGAGGCCAACACGCTGGCGATACCCTTTGGAAAGCGTCCCGATCTGGCGTCTTCGAACTTCCTTGATTCGGCATTGGGCGAGGACTTGTTCGAGTCGAGCCGGTCGTTCTTTCCGGGCAACCCCTTTCAACTTGGCCCGATAATTCAAGTACTCCTCGACTCGCATTTCTCCGTAGAGCGGCACACTCTCGGGCAGATAGCCGATGTTTTGGCGGACCTGCATTGACTCCGTCATGACGTCGAATCCGGCGACTTTGGCGATCCCGCTTGTCGCTGGCATATAGCTCGTGAGGATTCGCATCATCGTGGACTTTCCGGCACCGTTCGGCCCGAGAAAACCAACGATCTCGCCTTCGCCGACTTCGAAACTGACCTGATTGAGGGCCAAAATTGGACCGAAAAACTTGGTCACTCGATTTACGTGAATCATGGAGGTCATGTGGAGTTCCCGTCCGGTTCAAACTCTGGCGGCCGCGGCAGGCCGAAGGTCTGCAGGCTTTCCGCCTGCGGTTGACAAAGGTGTTGTTAGGCCCGATTCGATTAGCGTATGATGACCGGCAAAACCGGCAAGTTTTGCGCAATCGGCACGCTGTTTGATTTTATGTATAGCGTATGAGCCGGAAGAGCAAGGGAGAAGGGGCGAGGAACGCTCGCCGCAAGAAAATGTGCAGGAATGAACTCAACCAGCGTTACTCCCCGACGCTCAACTTTCTGATTGTCCGACGCTCCGTGACCCCAGCCATCTCAAGGAGGGAATTCGAATGGCCCGCTTTGTAGTCTCCGCAACCTTGCTCTTTTTGTGTTTCGTTGGTGGGCTCTCCAGAGTTCGCGCCGACGAGCCCGCAAAGGCAAAACTCACGAAGGCCGACGAGAAACTTTTGAAGAAAGCACTCAAGGAGTTTGTGTTCGATCCGAAGGGAGCAACGCGAGTTCGGGTGCGAGTTCCGGATCCGGATCGTTTCTACAACAGCCAGGAAAAAGTGGAACGCGATGGTTGGCTTGTGAAACAACCTCGTCTGCGGGTGTATTTCGTCGACAGCGAGTACGAAGACATCACGAAAAAAGACATTGTCAAGAAGCTCGATTTCGTCAAAGAGTGTCACAAGAGGTATTCCCACAAGGTCGCGGAGAAAGCAGACTTTTCCTACGCGATGGATCCCGAATCGGACCTCGTTCGGGCCGCATGGTTGTACCGTTTGGGAAAAAACAAACTGGCAGCTCAGGCTCTCGAACGTGCACGAACACTTCGCCGCCGGAATCGAGAAAAGGACGAAAAGCTCAGTTTTGAACAACAACTCCTCCAACTCCAGAGGGAATCATTGGCGCTATATTGCCATCTCAAGGTACGAGCTGCTTATGTGCACTACGCAGACAACGTTGCCCTTCGCGATAGCAAGCGCCTCCTGC
>CAYYUU010000711.1:0-4749 GCA_964474955.1 uncultured Alcaligenaceae bacterium
CTCGCTTGCGCTTCGGGTTGGTGTAAGATTTCCTCGCTTGCGCTTCGGGTTGGTAGAAGAATCTTCACTCCGGTCGACATTTCCGAGCCGAATGAGAACATCAGCGTCCTTCGCTGAGCACAGGGTCACCCATTCGAGTGTAAGACCACGACCCCCAACGGGGGCAACGTCAAGCTCACCGAGTAGGGCTGGTCATGGAACGGATAGTCGTCGGCTTCGAGTCCGCCGAAGTTCCCCATCCCACTCCCGCCATAGACCTCGGCGTCGCTGTTAAGGGCCTCTCTCCAGAATCCAGGACGCGGAACGCCGATCCGATATCGCAGGCGTGGTACGGGCGTGAAGTTGCAGACGACCACGACCTGGTCGCGGTCATTATATCCTTGCCTGAGATAAGCAATGATGGAATTGTCGGCGTCGGTGAAGTCAATCCACTCGAAGCCGTCGGGATCATGGTCCTTTTGGTAGAGGGCGGGGAGTTCTCGGTAGGTGCGGTTTAGGTCTTCGACCCACTGCCGGACCCCTTCGTGGAGGGGCTGGGACAGCAGGTGCCAGTCGAGGCTCTGTTCGTGGTACCACTCGTTCCATTGGCCGAACTCGCCTCCCATAAAGAGGAGCTTTTTTCCAGGTTGGGAAAACATGTATCCGAACAATAATCGTAAGTTCGCACACCGTTGCCAGTCGTCCCCGGGCATCTTCCGGAGGAGCGACCCTTTGCCGTGGACGACCTCGTCGTGGGAGAGCGACAGGGCGAAGTTCTCGTTGAAGGCATACACCATCCGGAACGTCAACCCACCCTGGTGGTACTTGCGGTAGACCGGTTCGTGGGCCAGGTACTTCAACGTGTCGTGCATCCAACCCATGTCCCACTTGAATCCGAATCCGAGCCCGCCGACGTACGTCGGGCGAGAGACCATCGGCCAGTCGGTCGACTCCTCGGCGAACGTTTGGGTGTCGGGGTATTCCCCGTAGACGGTTTCGTTGAACTTACGGAGGAAATAGATGGCGTCGAGGTTTTCTCGACCTCCGTACTTGTTCGGAACCCACTCGCCTTCCTTCCGCGAGTAATCGAGATACAGCATCGACGCGACGGCGTCGACCCGCAAACCGTCGATGTGGTACTTGTCGAGCCAGAACAGGGCGTTACTGATCAAGAACGATCGGACCTCGTTACGTCCGTAGTTGAAGACGGCGGTGTTCCAGTCGCGGTGCATCCCGAGGCGTTCGTCTTCGTGTTCATAAAGGTGTGTCCCGTCGAAGAACTTGAGGCCGTGTTCGTCGGTGGGGAAGTGCGACGGCACCCAGTCGAGGATGACGCCGATGCCCTGTTGGTGGAGGTAGTCGATCAGGTACATGAGGTCTTGCGGATCGCCGTAGCGAGACGTCGGGGCAAAGAACCCCGTCACCTGATATCCCCACGAGGGATAATACGGGTGCTCCGTGATGGGCAAGAACTCGACGTGGGTGAAGCCCATCTTCTTGACGTAGTCGGCCAACAGGGGGGCGAGTTCGCGGTAGTTGAGGTAGCGGTTATTGTCTTCCACGGCCCGACGCCACGACCCCAAATGGACCTCGTAGATCGAGATGGGTGCGTCGGCAGCTTGGTGCTGTTTTCGACGAGCCATCCAGTCGTCATCGCCCCACTGGTAGTCGAGGTTCCACACGACCGAGCCCGCTCCACCGGCAGCCTTCTCGCATCGGTAACCCATGGGATCGGCCTTGTCGACGCGGTAGTTGTTGTAGCGAGACAAGATGTGAAATTTATAGGCCGTCCCTTCCGACACTCCGGGCACGAAGACTTCCCAGAGTCCGGATTGAGCGCGGGAATGGAGGGGGTGGCTCCGCTTGTCCCAGTTGTTGAAGTCCCCCATGACGGTCACTTGTTCGGCACCGGGAGCCCAGACCGAAAAACACGTCCCTCGCTGGCCATCGAATTCGCAAACGTGGGCGCCGACCTTGTGGTAGAGGCGGAAGTGATTGCCCTCGTTGAAGAGGTGGTAATCTTCCGGCGTCAATAACCCCACGTCGTGACGTGGGGCCGTCGAAGATGTCGATACTGCTTGATTCATCGTTCAAGGACCTCCTTTGGGATCCGTGTTTTCGTGCTTCGACGGAACGGGGATCGCTTGGGGCGCTGTTGGTGGCGGGCACTCCCGTTCCGAATGCGTTGTCATTTATTCGAGTAGTTGGAGGATGCCGAGCAACGGGATGTCGACCCAATCGAGTCGGTGGTTCAACTCGTAGCCCAACTCGGTGATCGCCTTGTCGAGCAGAAACACCACCATCAATACTTTCAGTTCGTCGCTAGTCTTTGGGAGGTACGATTGACCTTCGGCGACGCCCATGTAGCCCTTAAGGAACGACGCGCTGACCCATTCGTACCAAATTCGGGCGGCGTCTTCCATTTCCTCAATGTCTTCCGGACGGACGAGACCGGGGGACGCTCCGTGGAACTGCTCCTGTCCGAACAACCCGCCGTACGCGGCGTAGTGGAACGATCGGACCATCCCGGCGATGTCGTGGAGCGGAGAACGCTTGATCCGTCGGTCGTTGAGGGACCGGCTGGGGTCTCCTTCGAAATCGATGAGGACAAAATCCTTTCCGGTCGAGAGTACCTGGGCCAGGTGCAGGTGTCCGTGGATGCGTGTCCGCTCTCCGGTCCACTTTCGTTCGAGCCCTTTTTGGAAGCGGCGTAGGATTTCGGCCTCGAACCCGAGCAACCTGTTCGCGTTCGTCTTGGCTTCTTCAGGAAGCTTGTCCGTCGATTTTCGCAGGAGACTGAACGTGTTGCCCACGAGGTTTCGCATCGATTGGTAGACGGAGCGTTGGTAGAGCTTTCCGAACGGCTCCGGCTCGAATGCCTTGTCTTCCTTTTGCGAGGCGAACGCGACGTGGAGTTCGGCGACGCGTTTGCCGAGGAGTTGGGCCGTCTCCAGGTACGATTCGATGAGCGAGCGGATGCCCTCGGGGACCTTCTCTTCGGCCATCTCGACGAGGGACTTTTTCGATCGCGTCGGCAACTTGACGTCTTCGCCGATCAAGATCCGCTCGTAATATCGGCTCACCTCGTCGAGGGCGTGTTGCCACGCGTCGCCTTCGTTGGGGACGAATTTCTGCAGCACGGCCAACACGTACGAATCCGCCCGCCGCTTTCGCATTTCGATCGAACCATACACGACCGGAGTGTTGGCGAAGTCCGACCGCTCCGTCAAGAATCGACCGAGTTCCAGTTCCGGATTGACGCCCGCCTCGACCTTTCGATAGAGCTTGAGGGCGAGTTGGTTTCCGAACGTGATCGTGGTGTTGGTCTGTTCGCCGCGGTGAATCGTCGAAGGCAACGTGAAGTCTGGGTCTTCGATGTTTTCAAAGGGCGGGAAGGCCGTGCTGACGATGTGATGCTTGTCGACGTCTCCGTCGAACGTCTCGTTCCCGCGGATGGCCTCCAACAAGGCCGTGCAGAAACGATGGTCGTAGATGGCATCGAATAAGACACCTTCCTCGACGCCAGACTGCAGCGGCGTGACGACGGCGTGAGGGGCTTCGCTGAGAATCTGTTGGGCCCACTCCCCGCCGGTGTACGTGACCGGGAGCACATACGTCTCGGACGGACCATCCGAGTAGTCCGTCTCGATCAACAACAAGAAGGCGATCGTCTCGGCGTATTCGAACGGCACGGCTTCGGCGATCGTCGCCGTTTTCAGTTGCCGATGTTTGCCGACGAACCAGCGTCGGTGCTGTAAGAAGGCCGGCAGGAGTTTATTCAGTTTACCCCGGTGGGCCTTTTGGAAGAGGTCTTCCCAGCCACCCGGAACCAGGAGCGGGCGGAGTTTATTCGGCGCGACGGCTCCCAGGTCGAAATGCTCACGCCCGGCGCGTGGGTCCATGAAGAACCAGTAGAACGAATGCGGCGCGAGTGTCAGCAAGTACGGCAGTTTGCCGATCGGCGGAAAAGGATTGCGGCCAAACAGTTCGATCGGCACGAATCCCTGGAACTCGGATAAATCGAGTTCGACGAACTGGACGAAGCGGGAGAGGTTCGCCACGACCAGCACGATTTCTTCGGGTTCGCCGTTGGACTGGCCTTGCGGGCCGTCCTGGTATCGGCGCAAGAAGGCCAAAATCTTTCGATTCTCGGGGTGCAGAAACTGAAGCGTTCCACGCCCAAATGCCTTCCATTGTTTTCGCAGGGCGATGAGGCGTTTCATCCACCACAAGAGCGAGTTGGTGTTGTTTTGCTGGGCCTCGACGTTGACGGCTTCGTAGTGGTATTCCGGATCGATGATGACGGGCAAGAAGAGCTTCTGGGGGTTGGCCTTCGAAAAGCCGCCGTTGCGGTCCGCCGACCATTGCATGGGAGTCCGGACGCTGTTGCGGTCGCCCAGGTAGATGTTGTCGCCCATGCCGATTTCTTCGCCGTAGTAGATGACGGGCGTGCCCGGCAGCGAGAACAACAGGGCGTTCATCAACTCGATCCGTCGGCGGTTGTTTCCGAGCAGGGGCGCGAGCCGGCGACGGATGCCCAGGTTAATGCGGGCTCGCGGGTCGGTCGCGTAGGCGCGGTACATGTAGTCGCGTTCTTCGTCGGTGACCATTTCGAGCGTCAACTCGTCGTGGTTCCGCAGGAACATCCCCCACTGGCAGTTGTCGGGGATGGGCGGAGTTTGGTCCATGATGTCGATGATGGGTAACCGGTCTTCCTTGTGGATGGCCATGAACATCCGCGGCATGACGGGAAAGTGGAAGGCCATTTGG
>CAYYUU010000712.1:0-4732 GCA_964474955.1 uncultured Alcaligenaceae bacterium
CACAAGCACCCATGATCCAAAGGAAAAAGAACAACACGAACGCCAACAAAAATCCGGCCAGAGAAAACAGCAAACCATCGATCGCACCAACCCATACTCCGTTTAGACCGAGGATCCAAACGGGATGTTCGTTGAGGCCCAAGACGAGTCCACGGATGACGTTCGCGACGAGCCCCAACGCAAACACGCTGATCGTCAGCCACTTCGGGAGAACCCACCGCCGTAAGTCCGTATACGAGGCAACTGCGAGGAGGATTCCGAGGAGGCTCAGAAACACCCATCCGAATACTGGGTTCGGGAAAAAAAATGAGGTCGTCATGGTCTACTCTATGCTTCGGTGGCGGATAATTTTCGAGTTCGTCAATAACTGTATCGGTGGAAAATGCGTTTAGATGTGGAGTATGTGAGCTATCAACAAGTTTGTTTCGCGTACGAGTTCCCCCTGTCGCTACAACGCGCAAAATGAGCTTGGCGAGCACACTCAGACCAACGAGGATAAATGGAGACAGAGCCGACAGAAAATGTGGAAAAGGCGAGGGGCTGAGTTGACAACTGGACGAAACAAAGAAAAAAGAGGTACATCCGGATGATGTTGTACCTCTTTCATCAAAAGAAAGTACGGGTTAATAAAAGCCAGACGACTGGACGAACCAAAATTTCAGGTTTGATTTCGATGGAAGGCGGAGTTTCTGACTCCAGTCGCCTCGCACAACACAGAATGGCTCAGACTGACTGCGGAGAAGCTGAACGTCCAACGCTCAGCCGAGCAACCGCTCTTACAGACAAGGAATTTGATCGATGACCGAAGGCTGGAACGGCGGAACACACAGAACTTCCGGAACCAAACCTGGGGTGTCGATAGCTTGCGAGCCATCGGTCTGGGCGCAGCATCCGGTTTGACCGGAGATGATGTAACCTTGGCTGAGAGCCAAATAGGCGTTCGCCAATTCCGACAATTCCGTGTTGACGGCATCACGGACAGCGGCCAGACCAACGATGATTCCGATAACCAAGATCGTAGCCACGAACAGGTATTCGGCTGCGATCAAAGCACCACAATCGTCGTTCCACAGTTTCTTGAACAATTGAGACATGAACGAACCTCCTCATAGCACAAACTCAGGCTTGTTTTCTTTGTCTTGCCCACGCCGCGAGCAAGGAAACCAGTTGCAAAGAAAACCCTGAATCGTTTGTAACTTGAGGCTCATTATTCAAAAGCTGGCAGGTGCTTACAATCACATTTTAGCCATACTTAGCATCTTCCCCTGTTTAGAAGCCAGCATAGCCACGCCAACGCCAAAAACCCACATAACCCATACAATCTCCGGCATTCTGAGGAGAGTGGGGATCTATGGCGTTCTACTCTCTAAGCGAAGCGACGGAACCACATTTCGCATTCGCGAGGACTGATAACGCCAACGATCGCAAATGACTTTTTGTGAAGTCCACGGCGATTCCTAAACGTATATCCCGCATATCCCATACAGTTTGAACCTGAGAAATGCCCCGGTTCTAACACGGAACAACTTTAGAGCGGCAAGAATGGGGAATTGGCTTGGAAATGGAAGGCGATAAGGTTGGCGTTCCGAACTCCGAAACAAACCCGCCCCTCGGAACTCGAAGCAGGGGCGGGAGTTTCAGCTGGACCAGTACAAACGTCAGCTGATCACGTTGGTGATGTTGAAATCCAGCTGTGTCGCATTCCGATCGAGAAATCGTAAGACAGGGTTTGGAGCTTGCCCAAGGAAGAAATAGGCCAGGTTTAAACCTGGCCTGCGGGCCTTGGCCAAAATCCAGAAGCCCGCATTTGGCCAGGCCGTGTTAGAAATCCAGGAGCACAGGAGCGAGGGGAGGTTCGGGAATCGTGGGGTTGATGGTACCAGGAAAATCGATCGTTCCCGACCCCGAAAAGCTTCCGCCCGGACCACTCGCGCCGCTAATCGTATAGCCTTGGCTCAAGGCGAGGATTGCACGCCCTAACTCCGTCAATTCCTGGTTAATGGCGTAACGAAGGTTCGTCAAACCGACGACAATGCCAATGACCAGGATAACCGAAATGAAGAGATATTCCGCCGCGATCAAAGCACCTTGGTCGTCGTTCCACAATCGAAGAAGGATGTTGCTCATAAGTCGGTCACCTCATGTGTGCCTTCTATGCGTCAGGTACGGTTGCATAGAAGCTGGATGGTAAATTTGGGTTACAGGTTTTTCGGACACGCCCTCCACCAAGCACTTCCCCGCTTGATCTTTGGCATCCTTGAAGAGTGCGTCGTTGTCTTCACAAGCATTATGCGCTCCCGCAGTCTTCGGAACGGATAAATTTTCCCCAAACTGCTATTGCGAAGGGGGCTCTCGCTTATACACTCAACACAACCCAAATCTGGTCAGTTTCTGTTGTTTGGATGCAGCTGACGCCTTTCTTTTTCGGAACAATTTCTATTTTCTCTCAAGTTCTCTCGAAGCCCGTAACGTCGCCGAATTCTCAAGAGGCCGCACCATTTCTTTGGATCCGAATTCGACATCCATAGCAGCGGGTTCATTTATTCGCCCGATAATCTGTGACGTCACAGAACGTTTGTGTCTCGTTTTGGAGTTGTCGTTCCGATCGTTCCGATAAATGACGAATAGAACGCTCCGCTATCTTGTGAACTGTCATCGTGAATGGTGGTGAAAGTGATATGTCCGAACTGAAACCTGTCGAATCCCAATCGTCTCCTAACTCCACGCCCCCGGAACCAACGATCCAGGTCGGCGCGGGGCTTGATTTTACGTCCCCAGATTCTCCGCTGGCTCCCTACTACTTGCAGACCAGCCACGTCGTCGCCGTGGGAATCATTGGGGTCATTTTCTTGTTCCTGAATTTCGTCCCCCTCTGGCACACAGACATTTGGGGCCATCTGAAATTCGGACAATACACAGCCGAGAATGGAAGCCTGCCGCCCGGCAACCCATTCAACCCATTCCTCACGGAAGAGGTCGCATCGAATCATTACAGCTGGTTGAGCCAACTCGGTTTCTACACCCTCTTCCGCGTCGGAGAATCCGCTGCGGGAGGTGATGTCGTCCAGCAAATGGCTGGTGGAGTCAATGTATTGCGGTTTACGCATGCCCTTCTGACGGCGTTGATATTCACGTCATTACTGTTTGCCATGTATCGATTGACCGGGTCGTTCCGCCTGGCCGTCGTGGGGTTAATACTGACCATATTGCTCAACGCCCTCAACGGAGCAATCTTCCGACCACAACTTGTGGGAGAATTATGTTTTGCCCTCGTTTTGTTAGTTGTAAGTCGCGCTCAGTTGTCCAGGTGGACTGTCCTTCTCATTCCGACGGTCATGGTTTTGTGGGCCAACCTACATGGTTCGTTCCCGATCGGGTTCGTCTTGTTGGGAATGTTGGGGTTGGGCAAAATCCTCGAAACGTTGTGGGGACAATCTTGGAAACTCTCCGAAGTCTGGGCGGACTCGGACATCCGTCAGCTGGCCTGCTCGTTGGTCCTCTCGATCGTTGGCGTGAGTTTCCTGAACCCCATGGGACCGTGGATATATGTTCAAACTCTGGCCATGACTCAACACCCAGTCGTGTTGTCGATGGACGAGTGGCAACCGTTACTATTCCAAACGACGTCCGGACCTATGTGGTTCTATGTCGGAACGTTAGGCATACTTCTCTGTGCCGTCGTCTACGCACGACGCCTCCCGTCATTGACGATGTGTCTGGTCCTGGTTGCCTTCGGCGTCCAGCCACTGCTCCACCAGCGGGCTCTGCTTTGGTGGTTTTTAGTGTTGCCGTGGGCCATCTGTCCGCTGTTGGCAGTCCAGGGGGACAATCGGTTCAGCAATTGGATCGAAGAACAAGACGCACCGAGTTTCAAGAAAACGCTCCTCGCCGCGACCCTGGCAATCGTGTTCGTGTTATGGTCTATCCCATGTCAGTGGGCCATCTCGGGCCACCCCACAAAGATCGAAAACTCCGTTTCGGATGGAACTCCTTGGCAACTCGTCACACAGTTGACGCAAGCGAAGCCTGACGCCGAACCTTGGTCACCCGAACTCCAAACGTGGCTCAAGAAATATTATCCGGAAGGGAAGTTCAAAGGCCCAATCTTCACAAGCGAAACGTCGGGGGATTACTTGGTCTACGCGCTCCCGAAAGAAATGCCTGTGTTTATGTATGCCCATGTCCACCTCGTCACGAAAGAACACTGGACACAATGTCGGGCCGTTCGCTTTGGGAGCAAACACTGGAAAGCGGTTCTCGATTATCACGGAATTAATCTTGTGGTCGTGGAGGCGGAATTGAATGCACCTCTGCGGAAGCGTCTGCAAGAGAGTTCGGATTGGAAAATTCTGATCGACCAGACCGGTGACGGCTCCATCCCGGATCCGCGCTGCCGCCTTCTGGTTGCCTATCGGAAACAACCGATTAGGCCAGCAAACAAGACGAGCGAGTAACTTTTTGCTGATCCTAGGTTGGGCAATCATACCAACCCGAAGCGTCAGCGAGGACCTGAGCCAAGCGTGAAAATTGCTTTAGTCCTTGATTCTGTCTGGATTGGATCAGCCTGAAGCGATTTTCCTGCTGCACTCATGATCCTCGCCTGCGCTTCGGGTTGGTAGAAAACCCCGAAAGCACGAGAGTTGCCCCGAACCACCCATTCCTCCCACTCGACCAATTCCGTAAAAATCTGCCCCACACCCCACATGCTCTTGCAGGTTTTTGGCGGGCCGAG
>CAYYUU010000713.1:0-4731 GCA_964474955.1 uncultured Alcaligenaceae bacterium
GAAAAGTATGAACAACGGACGCACACACAGCACTGGCTTGGGCTCTACAAAACCAATCACGCAGCGAAGACGCACACCAGGCGTAGCCTAAAACGCTGCTTGGACTTGGTGGCGTTCATGATTGGCGTTGGCTTAAGTCTTGGGTCAAACCTATTTTCGGGAACCCCGACAAAATTGGGGACTACTTTCTCGAAAAAGTTTGGGGAAAGTTAGCTCTAATGTTTAAAGCGGGAAGATGGGCCAGATCATGCGCGCGAAATGACTGTTTTTCATCGAAAAAAGAAAAGCCGTCTCGGACAGGAAGATTCCAAAAGCGTCATGGCCGAGACACGGGACATGTAAGCCCCCGATCTTTTTGTTCCCTGTTCCCTATTCCCTCGTCAAATGTGCCTCTTCGTCTTCCTCGAGTATCCCGCTCTTGGCATAATACCGCAGCGCCTCACGTCTCCGGACGACGCCGATCAACCGCCGTTCTTCGTCACACGTGATGACGAAGATGCAATCGTCGAGTCCGTCCTGGAGGCTCGGACGCATGTCGGCAATGGAGTCTTCGGCATAGAGGACCTGATCGACGGGAGCCGCCATGTCTTGGGCACAAATCAAGTTGTTGGCCTCCGGATCGAACAACACGTCCTGCAGATCACCGTAGCGGATAATGCCGACGAGCGTCCCAGTCTGGTCGAGGACGGGATAAGTGTTGTCTCGGCTGTGTTCGATGTGGTCGATGACCTGATCGAAAGTCGCTCCCGCCGAGACGGCCTGGACGTCCTGCCGCATGACTTTGGCCACCTTGACCTCGGTCGGCTTTCCGGTGCTCCATGGGTCGTACCCGAAGTCCGCAAGGATTCGGTTGAACAAGCGACCGAGTTCACGGACGGGCCCGGTCGTCTTGTGGAGGATGGCCGTCGCCAACGGAACCTCTCCGGCCCGACGGACGGACATTTGGATCAAGATCGGACCGACGAGTTCGAACACGACGACGGTTCCCAAAATGACGACTTGCATCCTTTGGCCCAACTCGCCGAGCCCGCCCTGTTCGACTGGCTTGGTCACAATCGAGACCAAAGCAATGGCCGCCCCGGCCTGGCTGATCAACGTGGCTCCGAGCCACTTTCGCACTTGCGGTGGCTCTCGCAACGCCCTCGCCGCGACGTACACACCGCCGTACTTTCCGACCGACCGGAACACCAAATAGGCCACGGCCAAGAGGACCAAGCCAACGTCTTCCGCCGCGACCAAACCCTGGACGTCGAACTCTGCCCCGTGGATGACGAAGAACACGACGCACAAAAGACCCGTGAAACGATCCAACTCGCCGGTGATCTCTTTGACTTGGTCGGACAAATTCGCGACGGCCATGCCCATTGCCAGGAACGACATGAGATACGGGATGTCCCACTTTTGGGCGACCCCCTAGACCAGCGTCGACACGGCTATCAACAACACGAACAGACGCCCCATGCCGACCAGTGGGGTGGCGTAACTGACGATGGCCCCGGCCAACAAGCCCAGACCGATCGCTCCGAGGAAATCCCGAGCGAAATATCCGATCTCTTGCTCGATTGGGAATTGAAGTCTATCCGTCGACAAGTGAATCGTGAACAACAAGGCTTCGAACGCGAACAACGTGACCAGATTGTTCAAGACGACCATCATCGTGGCGTATTCGGTGATTGGTCCTTCGGCTCGATTTTCTTTCAACACAAGGACCGTCGTGGCTGGTGCCGTGGCGAGCGCCAACACCCCGAGCATCAAAGCCAATTGCCAGGGCTGGCCCAGGCAAAGTAGACCGACCGAGACGATCCCGAATGTCGCCAACAACTCTCCCGCCGAGAGGCCCATCGTCCGCTTGAAAATTCGCCGAAATGAGCGCACGGCAAAATGGCACCCGATGTTGAACAGGACCAGAGCCATGGCCAGTTTGCTGATGACGTCGAGAGAATGAATCTCTTCCTTGCGGATGACGCCGAAGACTTGGGGCCCTAGTAGCAGCCCAATGAGTAAGTACGCCGTGACCTTCGGGAGGCGGATTCCATTGGCGATGAGTCCACCGACCAAGGCCGACGCGAGGGCAATCCCCAGGACGAGCGTCAGGTCCCATTGTGGAGCGTGCATGGTGTTGGGCTTCCTCTGCAAGGGAATGAGTGGGCGAGCGTAAGGGAAGCCGAACGTTGGCCGCTTACTCCCGAACGAATCCCAGATTATTCATCGCGGACGTCATTTCATTATTATTGTAGAGGAAGGCAAGGAGGGTTTGGGGTAGTTGGGAGTCCGTCATCTCCGACTCCCCGTCACGCGGATGTGGCTTCCATTCACTCGGGTGCCGGAGATCAACTTCACCGATCCGAGTGAATGAAAAGGAAGTGGCCGAGGAATTTCTTGATCAGGTCCGAGTGAAAGAGTGTTTTTGGTGGCACGTCCCCGAACGGAGTGAGGGGCGTGAACGTATCTGGGGACCACAGAAATACCACGCCGCTCGCTGCGTCACTGGATCGCCATCTAATTCGCGAGAACTGGACTAACGAATCCGTTCGGTTTCACTGCCAGAATGGAACAGTCTACACGCTGGAGGATCGTCTCGGCGGTCCTTCCGATGAGGAATCCCGGGACGTCCGACTTCGTGATGGTTCCCATGACGAGAAGATCGATTTTCTTCGCGTTGACGGTCTCCGGGATGACGGCCCCTGGGTTTCCTCGCCGCAGGATAACATTTTCCTCGGGCAAAGACAAACTCACGCTATCCATCAGTTTCTTCAGGGCTTCACTCGCCCGATTCTTGATGTTGTCGACGTAACCGTTGATTTGGACTTGGGCGGAGTACGCCTTGACCATCTCCATGATCGTTTCGCCGTGGGCCTGCCAAACGTGAGTGACGTACAGTTCCCCGCCCTCCCTTTTCGCCATAGAGGAAGCCAATTGCAAAATCGTCTGGTTCAGCCGACTGGATGGAGTTTCTTGTGCGAGCGGATCGACGGCAGCGAGGATTCGTCGAAACTGCTTGTTTTCATCATGGGGCTTGATGAGCCAAACTGGACAAGGGCATTTGCGGAGTAGATGCAGGTCTGTCGTATCAAGCGATGAACCCAGACTAGGGTTCGTGCCTTTGACGACCAGATCGTGCTTTTGACGTAGGACTTCTCGGATCACCCCAAGAAACACTTCGCCGTGGAACGTGGACGTTTCGACCCGAAGGCCTTGCTCGCGTGCCGGCGTCGCGAGTGTCTCCAACCATTCTTTTTTTTCGCGAGCCAGGTTCGTTTCGATGATGTTCTTGGCGATCCCCAAGGCTCCTGCGTACCAGGGCAATTCTTCCACGGTGGTGACGAGCCGGAGTCGAGCTTCGTTGTTCCGGGCCAACTGTATTACTCGGTCCAACGCGGTTCGGTCGACCTGGCCATCCTGGGCATAGAATAGAACGTTATGGAATCGATTCATATAGGATTTTTCCTTCGTTTGGGTGGAGGCGTTCTGCCCGAACAACAATTCCTATGTGCGTTTTGTTCCCCAGAATCGTGACGGTTTCAGGACTGAATTTTCGGCAACGCTCTCGGGTCCGCTCAGATAGGAAAGGTTGCGGACTGCAGCGTCCGCATCCTCCTGTCGGAAATGAGACCGGGAGAGGGACACTCTTGGAACGCCGAACATGGGTGGAATCGGCTGGGAGGAAGGCAAGGCAACGACCATGCCAACACAAGAAAATCCCCGTTGGGTTGGCTCCGAGTCGAGAAAACCCTCGCTTGGAATGGTCGAGTCGGTTGATTGTTTGTTCAAATCTCCGGCCTGAATCTGGCCAGTTTTCGATCACCCTGATCAGTTTGTTTCCTGCCTTCGGTGGAAGTCGATCTTGGGTCCGAATGGCGAGCTCTCCCGACCAAGAAAGATCGATTCGGCGCCGTTTGGAGGGGCCGTACCTTGCGTCCTTCTCAAAGAGGCGATGGTATACTTGTTGCTCAGGTGTACGAAGGGTATGCTCCCTGATGCGATTCTTGACCGAAACCGGTCCTCTGTTTCCTTGAGACACTTTTCTTTTCCAATCAACTTGCAAGCCAATGAATCCTCGAGTTGTGCTTCGTCTTGTCGTTCCCCTTGTTGCCGTTGGTGTACTCCTCCTTGTGGTGGGAAGTATCGCTGCCTGGTTTTTCTACAGCCTCCAAAGGAAGACCTCGGACCTTCTGGAGGAACACATTGACAGGCACCAAGCCGTGGAAAAATTTGACCTTGCTGTCCGGGACATACGCTTCGCCTTGTGCGAATTTCTCTTCAAATCCGAGACGCGTTACCTCCACGAGGCCGTCCGGTTGCACGTCCAAGGCCAACAGTGGTTGGATCAAATGGACGGTCTTGTCCACCAATCCTCCTTGCGAGAGGAGGTGAACGTGTTGCAGGCGCGGTACAAACAATTTGGCGTCAAGCTCAACCATCTCGCGAACGAAGCCAACGTCGCCCCCCGCAAAGTCGCCAAGCAAACGCGAGTATTCGTCCGTCGCGATCTCCACGAGGAACTACGAAGCCTTGGCGATGCTCTTCTCGATGACGTGGAAGAAAAAGTTCAACGTGTCAGTGCCCAGAATCGAAAAGTCGCGGACCGGATGGTCGTGGTGCTGCTTTTGCTGGGCAGTTGCGGAGCGTTGGCGGGTTTACTCGCGGGCGTTGGTTTTTCGCGCGGGTTGCGTCGTTCGGTGACGCAGCTGAGCATCCCCGTTCATGATGCAGCCGGGAAACTCAATGAAG
>CAYYUU010000714.1:0-4729 GCA_964474955.1 uncultured Alcaligenaceae bacterium
GTAACCTTATTCTCCGCGGGGGTTTCACGAGGGCCCCCTTTCGCGGGGGCTAATGGCGCCACGCCAACAAGCAATGTGTAGGGATCCGGACTACTCCGAACGTTGGTTTCGTGATGCTGGTTCGAGGTCACTGACCCCTTGCCGGGCGACCGTTTCGGCTCGAAGCTCCTATTTTCGTGCCGAACGGAAGCGGTCGTCCCGCCACCTCCATCTTGCGACGATAGAGATAGTCGCGAAGTTTGCGATACACCCCGAAGCTGTCGGGATAGACGCAAAACGTTACGACCGCCGTGCGAGGATCTTCAAAGTCCACCACATTTCGAAATCGCGAATTTTTTCCGAGGGCTTGTTCGCTCGTTTCGCCGCGTTGATTTTGTACCGGTTCGATCATCCAACGGACGTGGACTTTCGAACCGTCGAGGCTGAACCCCATTCGCTCGGCTGCCCATTGCATGCGAAAGGCACCGATGGCCCGCGTCGTGTACGTCACGGCATTTTGTTTTTCGAGTCGTTCGGCCAGTGTCGTGAGCAAATTGGCTTCGACTTCGTTGAGAAATCCATGGACGTCGATGAAAGTCACTCGCCCACCGCGGCACTCGAAAAATACTTCTCTTCGGTTGCGAACTTCCCGGCTGACGGGAGCACGGTAATAGAGCTTTTTGGTTCGGGTGGGCAACTGTTGGAGCTTGGCGATCTTCGTTTTGAGTAATTCCTGCTTGGTGAGGATGTCGGTCAGGGCGTTCTTCGTGAGATGATCGAAGTTGCGAAATTCGCCGAGTTTTTCGGCAAGCATTTTACTGGCCGCCAACATCCGAGATCGCTCGGCCCGAAGCGATTTCACTTTTTCGATGGCTTGCTTTTGTTTCGCCTCCGTGTCGGGCAACGCCGTAAGCCGCTGACGGAGTCGGCGTTTGGCGGCTTCGATTTTTTCTTTCTCTTTCTCCAGATCGAGTGGTGGCGGGGCCTTCGTTGACGCGACCACTTTCCGCAGTTTGGACGCTGCCTTCTGCGGGCGCGAGGCCTGGTACTGGGCCGCGTAGTAGGTACTCGCGCCGACCCAAACGACCAGAATCATCCGAATGATGATTCCAATAACGTTGGCAATGATGTCCAGGAACGAATCGAGCCCGAAGGCGATTTCGTTCTTGTTTCGGCGGCGTCTGCGTCGGATCATTTCGCCGTTTCACTCTTTGCGATAGTACTCGGACAAACGCGGTCGGTCAGGGAGGATGTTCTCTCGCTGCATCGCAACGCCGAGTCCTTCCAACAACCAACTCGCTCCATGAAATGTCCCTAACCCATCGGGGTGAACTTCGAACCGGATGACGGGTCGGAAGTTGAGCCTTCTCGGTCGTGATCGCAGTTGTCGACGTCGGATCAGGTCGTAGATTCCTCGCACCATCGGGTGAACAGTTTTCGAAGGCACGAACGACGACGCCGAAAAACTCTGTCGCAAGTGAGGGACAGTCGCCACTCCCTTTTTGCACACGACCGGAATGATCCAGTCTCGTCGGACGTGTCGCGGCGTCGGTTGGCCCTTTTGTGCCCCGCCCCCGGGCACTCCTGCGGAGTTCGCGGACTTTCCACCATTTGTTTGTTTCTTTTCCGGATCGCGAAATTCTTTTCGTGTCGGTTTTGCTGTCGGTTGATCAGTTCGGGGGCCTTGGCCGTTGGCGTGTTGGGTTGAGCGAGCCTTGCCTTTTCCTTGCGGTGGAAGCAACAGGCCACGAGGAGGCGGGGGTTCCGTCCCCGCTTTCGTCCCGGTTTTGTCCCCGGATCCAATTTTGTTGCCGGTCTCCGGATGAGGAGTCCAAACGATTCCATACGGCGTGCGTCGTTTGATCCCAAAACCTTTCTTGGTCGGAATGACGACAGGGATGTCGAGTCCTTCGTTTTTCCCCGCGCCGGGTTTTTGTTTGAGAGTGTCGTCTTTCGCTCCGCGAAAAGACGCCTGCCCTTGTGTTGAAGTAGTAGGCACACTCCGTGTGCCGTGACCAGAAGTAGTAGGCACACTCCGTGTGCCGTGACCAGAAGTAGTAGGCACGCTCCGTGTGCCGTGACCATTTTTTTGTTTTTGAGTGTCGTCTTTCGCTCCGCGAAAGGACGCGTTCTTCGGCACTCCTTCGTCGCTCGCAAAACGCCCCTTCCCGATTTGATCACCCTTGGGAACCAACGCAGGAAATGCAGTATTCGTTTTCTTTCGGAATGCGGGTCCCGTTCCGGAGACGTTGAGAATCCAATCTTGTTCGATCAGCTCGTAGCCAAAATCGACATCGGTTTGTCCGACGGCATCCTTCAAGAGGTAGTAGCTTTCCAGACCATCCGGGCGAACGAGAAAGAAGACGTATGGGTTCTCGTACTTCGTAAGTCGCTGTTGCAGGTGACGTTTGACCAACCCTGCGGTGAACCAGGAGCCTTCGAGTGCCAGTTTCTCGGGATGAAAGACAATCCCACTACTCCGACATTCGATGTAGATTGGCTTGCGGTTATCGCCCTTGCGTCCGCCGTATGGGATGAGCGAGTAAGACCTTGCTTCGGCGGCCTTGGCTTCCTTCAATCGCTCTAATTCCGCCTCGAATTTGGTGACCTGGCGTTTGGCCAGCTTCAAGTTCTTGTGTGTGTTCTCTGTCTTGTAGGTCTTCTGAGCGAGTGCCACACGTTGCCTGGCGAGATACTCTTGGAGTTGCTTGGCCTTCTTTTCTTCTTCCGCTAATCGTTTGGACACGAGCCTCGATGTTTTATCGAGGGCGTTGAGTTCTTCGGACACCTGGGCATCTTGAAGAGAAATTCTCGCGAGTTCTTCTTCGAGGGCTTTCTTCTGGGCAAGTTGCCGCAGCCGCAATTTGCGATTTCGTTTTTCCTGCTCGATGCGTTGTCGTTGATGTTTCTGTTCGGTCTGGCGCACGGCTTTCTCGCGTTGCGCACGTTCTTCGGCCTCCCGCGTCACCTTCATCCGAGCCGCCAGCTTCGCCTGGCGGTCCATGATGAGCAGTAACAGGATCAGGGCTCCCATCGCACACAGCAACACTGCGATGAACGGGAACGTCGTGACCTTCAGGTGGTTCTTTCGCCGCCTGCTCATGCAGCCGCTCCTGGTCGCATCAAACGATTTCCGCCGGGAAGCTGCGTTGCTCCCACGCGAGCTGTCAACAGATGAATGGCCGCGTTGAGGCTGTTTACGGCTTGTTCGAAGTTTCCGGCACCGGCCAACGTCGCGAGGTTGTCTTGCAGAGTTTCCTGGAGTTTGACGAGGTGCGAGCCGCTGGAACTGAGGTCGGCGAGGGCTTCGGTCTGCTCGACGAGACGCTGCATCATCTCGCGCATGGCTTCGGTTTGTTGGGCCGAGTTGACGGCCAACATCTCGGCGACCTGTTGCATCTTGTCGACAACGTTCGACGTGACGGCCATCGATTGTTGTTCTTGTTGGGCGAGCATCTGGGCATGACTCGCGACGGTACGCTGGAGAGCTTGTTCGAGCCCTTGCGCCATCTGTTGTTGTTGTCGCTGTCCGGTCTCGACCCACTGGGCGTGGGCTTCCTGGAGCGTCTGCTGCCAGAGCACCACTTGTTGTTTGATGAGTTGTTCAGTGGTTTGCAAGAGGACCTGGGTATTCTGCCGCACGACCTCGACGAACTGTCCGCCGTCTCCGGCGATGCGTTCGAAGCGGTGGGCTAGTTGTTCGTCAGCATAGGCATTCACGCGGTCGATCAGACTTTGTTCCATCCGCTCCATGAGGAACGAAAGAAACATCGTGACCATCGTGAGAGCCAACGCCGTCGCCGTGGTATCGAACGCCGTGCCGAGCCCTTCGGTGACTTTGCTGACGGACTTTTCGAGGACTTCCGGAGTGACGGCGGATACGGCTCCGGTGATCCCGAGAACGGTTCCGAGAAAACCAAGAATAGGAATGGCCCAGGTGATGAATCGAATGAGGGAATAGCTACTCTCGATGGCGATGTCGTCGTTGTCGGCGAGACCTCGGAGGTGATCATCGAGATCTTCGGCGGACTGTCGTTGATCCACGAATTCGAGAGTGTTGGCGATTCGCCTTCCGAGAAACGTGTTGATGAGTTGTCGGCTGCGTTTCTTGAGCCCCTGAAGGAGCGTCTTGGCTTCGCGGACGGGGATGGCTTTTCCATCCCAACTCGGCAAGAGATTCATCCGGAACGCGAGCAACTCTTTGCTGTATGCGAGCAACTTACTGAGCAGTGCTCCGACCGAACAGGCGAACAGGATTACGGATACTTTTTCGACGGGATGGCTCGTGTAACGCCCGATGAGCGTTCCCTCGAACGGACCGACCTCGATGGCCGCCAACAGCCCAACTCCGAGCGGCAAGCCTAACACAAAGGCCATCACGGTCGTGAGCCCGCGTGGGCGCGGCGTCGTGCGTTCCCGCGCTGGAACAGCGGAATGAGACATGATCGTATTCCCTGTTTGTGGTCCTTTTTGTGGTCGCGCAGGCACGACACACAAAGCTCGCGTGTGCGAGAGGAAGTCGGTCTATCTGTTTTCATTGACAATTTGAGGGCGGGACTTTAACAAATTTGCGGCAGACGTCGAGAGGAATATATGCCCACAGTTGATAAGATGGGTGAGCGGAGAAGGTCAGAGAATAGGAACGTCACATATTTCTACTTGGGACGTTGTCCCAAGCTATCAAATCGTCGTCCTTTCAGGACTCCGGATGAAGTCCCAATGGCGGTCGGATAAATAAGTGTCGTGTTTT
>CAYYUU010000715.1:0-4727 GCA_964474955.1 uncultured Alcaligenaceae bacterium
AGGGCCAAGTGTTCGTGGTCGGCCAGGGTGAGTCCACCGTTTGCCCATCCGAGCACCAACACGACGGCGCACACCTTCTGAGTCCAATTGCTTCGCATCTCTTGTTACCTCCAGGCTGGAAAAAAACCGGTGCCGCGTCGTTGGAGTGTTGCCTATCGTGTCTTCGGATAAGGTTCCGGGCGGGTGGGGACGAAAAGTGCGAGACGACTCGAGAATCAAGTACGGAAGGCCGTCGTATTCAACAAAGTTCCCGATACCCGCACGACCGAACTCGTTTCCGTATGGATTTTTTCGGATCGGGGGATAACTTTATCAGAAATAATTGTTGGGACCTGGGTATGATGATTCGCAGGAAATGCGGAAGGTATTTCTTAGCAATACCCGGCTTATCGATGCGAACTTGCAGGCAATGCACAATGAGTCGCAAACGCCGGTTTTCCGTCTCAATCTACGGGCCTTTCTGCTCCTGGTACAAGACTTCCACGGAATCCGCGTCAAGGACCGAGATTTCGGAATTTCTGCCGGTGGTAGATAGTCACCATTGGACCAGCGAACAGCTACAACTATTCTCTCGCCTGGACACAAGGTCGATTTGCCAACCTACTTCAACACGATGAAAGACTTTCGCCCATTACCGTTCCTGAGCAATCCGCATTTACAAACGTTGCTCGGTGGGGTCCTTCCCGAACCAAAGCTCAGGTCCCCCACCATCGAATGGCTCGTGACTCTGCCCGACGGGGACCGCGTCATCTTGTACGACAATCGGCCTTACGGGTGGGAGAACGGCAAACCCATCGTCTTGGTCCTCCACGGACTCGGCGGCACGCACCGGTCGAACTATTGCGTCCGGACGGCCAAGCAACTCCTTCCGCACGGTTATCGGGTGGTTCGGATGGACATGCGTGGTGGAGGCCGTGGAATTTATTTTGCGAGACGCACCTATAACGCCGGGTTCACGGAAGACATCCACTTTTTGTTGACTCGGTTCTTGCAAGAATCTCCCAATTCGCCCGTCATTCTTGTCGGGTTTTCGCTGGGCGGAAACGTTGCCGTGAAGACTGCCGGCGAAGTGCCCGTCCCTCCACATCCGAACTTGGCAGCCGTCGCAGCGGCGAATGCTCCGATCGACCTTGCCGCCTGCTCGGCTTTATTGTCCAAGCCGGAAAATAAGTTCTACGACGACTATTTCGGCAAGATGTTGGTGACCCACGTCAACCGGCATCAGAAGATTTTTCCCGACCTTCCTTCCGTCCGTTTTCCCAGGACTTTCTCGCTCAAAGCACTCGATGATGTCTATACCGCCCCTCGTGGTGGATACGTAAATGCCGACGACTATTACAAACGCGGCTCTTCCTTTCACCTCATCGAGAACATCACCGTGCCCATGCTTCTGATTACTGCGAGAGATGATCCGTTCATCGACGTCGAAGCCTACGAAGCCTTGGCATCCGATCTACAGTTCGACGTGCGAATCACCGAAAAGGGCGGCCACCTCGGGTTTTTGGGATTCAACGGGAAGTGGGGCTACCGATGGGTGGAGCCGCAAATCGTCGATTGGATCCGGAAAACGGTTCCACCAGGTGAGACGCGGCTTCCGTGAGGTTCTTGATCATCGCGTTCCTAAACACCGCAATTTATCACCGATTCGTCCCAATTTACTTCTTGCATTTTGGTGCAGGTAACCCGAATTGACCCACTCGGTTTGTCCTTGTATAGTCCTCGCACCTGGAACAGAGAGGAGGCGATTTTCTATATGGACAAAACCGGATTAGCGAAATTCGTTGCGACTCAGGAACGCCCTCCTCACGTCGAGTGGGAGGAGACGAACTGTTTATTGTGCGGCAGCGACGACTGGAAGCCACTCATCGAAGCCCCGGACCGCACTCCCGGACTTGGCGGCGTCATCTTTTGCGTCGTCCAGTGCCAAAAGTGCGACTTGTGTTTTACGAACCCGCGACCCAACGACCGAACGTTGGGGCAGTTCTATCCGCCGAGTTATTCTCCCCACAAGCCGTTTCGACAAGCCCAATCGAAACGACAATCCCGTCGGTATTCGTCGCTGCTGAAGTGGCTGAAGGAAGACGATTCGAAGGACGAAGAAAGCGCCTATCGCGGCAAACTCCTCGACTTTGGTTGTGGGAGCGGCTTGTTTTTGGAGCGAATGCGAGGGCTCGGTTGGGACGTGATGGGCGTGGACATTTCGCAAGACACCGTGTTCCGGTTGCGATACGATCTTGACATTCCCGCCGTCGTTGGAACGCTTCCGCATCCCGAGTTGAAGCCGGGCACGTTCGACGTCATCACGATGTGGCAAGCCCTCGAACACGTGCCGTGGCCACGGCAGATTCTCGAAGCCGCGAAGGACCTACTCGTTCCCGGGGGCAAGCTCATCATCGCCGTCCCGAACATTGCGAGTCTGCCATTCAAGTGGTTCCGAAAAGCGTGGTTCGCTCTCGAGTTGCCACGACACTTGACACACTTTACCCCCGAGACGCTCCGACGGATGATCGAGAGTTGTGGTTTGCAGAACGGCCCACTCAAGATGATCCGACACAGTAACTGGCTTCGGCTCTCTGCAGGCCTGGCGAACAAACACATTCGCTCGTCGATGAAGTACCGATTTCTCCAGACGAAAATACCATCGAGCATTGTCTCGTGGTATAGCTATCTCACCAGCCAAACCGATTGCATGATGGCTCTGGCGATCAAGCCTGAGTGAACGATCGTGATTTTGGGAAAAGCAACTTTCCCAAAATCACCTCACTTCTACGTTTCCCCTTCCCGGAATTCTCGCCAGAATTGCTTGCGAAGACCGTTCTCGCGCTGATAAAATCTGCATGGAAAACATTTTAGACTGCATTCTGAATAGTCCCGCTCTGGTTTTTCGATTCTGAACGTTCCCACCCGTCGAAGGACACCTATGATGCTCCACAAATACACGTTTCGACTCTTGAGTCTGTGCCTTCTCGGGCTTTTGCCGTTGGCATCTCAGGCCCAAGACGCGATTGGCCCCAAGGAAGTCGAGAAAGCTCTGGGCAAGGCGAAACTCCGATGTGGTTTCGTTGTGCATCTCGGAACGACCGACGGGAAGCTCGAAGGCCAACTCGCAAGCGAAACGGACTCGGCCATTCTGGGCGTGGCACCAGACCCAAAGTCGGGAGACGCGGCCAGAAAGTTCCTCGCGAAAGCGGGATTGCTCGGTCGTGCGAGCGTTCTCGACCAGGTGAATCCGAAACGTGTTCCCGTCGTGGATGGTTCCGTCTCTGTGCTGATTGCGGACCTCGATCGATATGGCAAACAAGCACCCGACGAAAAAGAGTTGCTTCGGGCAGTTCGTCCGTTGGGAACACTGTACGTCTGCCAAAGTGGAAAATGGACGAGTCGGGTCAAACCGATGCCCGCGAAGTACGACGACTGGCCGCAGTACTTTCACGATGCTAGCGGAAACGATTCAAGTAACGACAAGGCGGTCGGTCCGGTCCGTGGGTTACAGTGGGCCGCATCCGACTATGCGACGAACAACAGGTTGGGACTTCGCCTGAAAAATGGAATCGCTATCGGTGCCGAAGAACTCTTTCCGAACGGGCGAGGGAAGAATAATTTTCTCGTGGCCCGAGATGCCTTCAGTGGGGTTGTCCTATGGTCTCGCGAAGATCTCGAGGTGACGAACCGATACACGTTTTTGATGGATGACGAACGGGCCTATTGTTTGCCAGACACTCGCGAGGGCTACGCCAAGCACATGCGGGCTCTCGGTCCGCAAACGGGAAAAGATATCCTCACTTATGACCAAGGGCTCGACTTCTCGGTCCGGCAAGTCAAGGTGGCTCGATTCCGTCTCTGGCCGCAAGCCGCACTCGCAGACGGACGCCTCGTGCAGGTGGTCGACAACCATCTCTGTGTGTTGGACGCGAAGACCGGCAAGCGACTTTGGGCCAAAGAGTATCCCAAAAAGAGTTACGTCTATCTTCCGATCCTGGCGGACGGGAAATTGATTGTCGTTCAGGGAGACCGATGGGGACGGTCGGGTGCGTATCTGCGAGGGTGGGATTGTTGCAAACTCGACGCGTTGATTGCCTACGACCCGGCCACCGGAAAAGAACTCTGGCAGATCAGTCCGAAGCTCGATGACCAACCGAGCTACGTGTCGCACATGGCCGCCGAGCAAGGTCGTCTTGCCATCGCCACCTTCAGCGGAGGCCGTCCCGGTTCAAAATTTCTCGTCTGCGTGAACGTAAATAACGGCAAAGAGCTTTGGCGGCGGAAAGTTGCCGACGATGGCGTTCGCGGACACGGCACGAACTGGCGAGTTCTCATTCAAGGCGACAAAGTCTGGAGCACTCAACTCCGCACCGCCCAGCCCTATCGCCTAAAGGACGGCGAACCACTTTCGAAAAAGAAATATTCCTTCTACATCGGTTGGTGTCAACCGGTCCGAGCCACGCCGGATTATCTGATGGCGGCTTTGTTCTTGATGAAGTCGAAAGACGGACAAGTTCTCCGGTGTGATGCGTCACGGTCCGCGTGCGACATTGGCTCGTTCCCGGCTTACGGCCGGATCTACGGAACCGCCACGAACTGCGGTTGCGAAGCGTTCCTTCCCGGCACGAATGTCTTCGACTCGACGGCCGCGAGCCAGCCCGTTTGGGAAGGAAAACGATTCTGGCAAGGAACGGCCAAACCCGCTCCACAAGCCGAACCCTCCGGAACTGCCGCCTGGCCGATCT
>CAYYUU010000716.1:0-4725 GCA_964474955.1 uncultured Alcaligenaceae bacterium
AACCCGAAGAAGCCCGGTACGCCGAAAAACCCAGAGCAATGCTCGAACGCGGGCATCTCGTCGTCCCACTCTTGCACGACCACGAATACTACCAAAAACCACCGATGCTCTACTGGCTGGTCATGATGAGTTACCGCCACCTGGGCGTGTCGGACTGGTCGGCGCGAATCGTTACCGGAGTCGTCGGCGTTGCAATCGTGCTCTCGTTGTACTTGCTCGGTCGGGGACCTTTGGGGACCCGAGGGGCTTTCGCAAGCGCAGTGATCTTGGCCCTCACGGCGAGATTCACGTACCTCGCTCGCATGCTGGGAATGGACATGGTCCTCACCTTTTTTGTGTTGACCGGGTTGCTCATGGGCTATCGCGCGATCGTGCGCACAAGAATCCGTTGGGGTTGGTGGTTTGCTTCGGCGCTGGCCTGTGGCCTGGGCATATTGACAAAGGGTCCGGTCGCGCTCGTGCTTCTTTGCGTTCCGTTTTTCGCGTTTCAACTTCTGGATAAACGCGCGGCACGCCCCCGTTTCTGGTCGTGGTTAACTTACGTTACGGTTACTCTAGCAGTCGCCGCTCCGTGGTATGGATTTCTCTTTTGGCATGACCCCGAAGCCGCGTTCGATTTCTTTTGGTTCCACAACGTGATGCGTTTCGTCCAACCATTCGACCACGCCAAACCCTGTTGGTTCTATTTGCCGAGTCTCGTCCTCGGAACTTTACCGTGGTCCTTGCTGGCATTCCCAGTTTTCAAGTTTTTAGGAAGGGATCATCCTCGCACTGCTGCCCGGCGCACTCCTGCCCTTGGGTTCTTCCTCTTGGCTGGACTCTGGTGTCTGCTCTTTTATTCGCTATCTGGATGCAAACGCGCCATTTACATCTTGCCGGCCTTGCCGTCCTTCTCGATCGTCGTCGGTGTCTACTTGGCCAATGCGCTTCCGTGGAAACGGCTGCGATTCTACCGGTGGCTCACGTTGTCGCTCCCGGCAAGGAATTTCGAATTGGCTCAGACGTGTACGATCGGTGTTTTGGTGACGGGTGCCTGTCTGGCGTATGTTGCCATCCAAGCCAAGTTGTGGGAGGAACAAGAGGGCACGCTCGTGAAATGCGTGCGTTTGTCCGCGGTTTTGGGGTTCGCGTTGTTTCGCCACAAGTTGTCGGCTGGTTCTTCTTGGTTCTTCTTCGGCTTCGCCCTCCTTGCCATTCAAGTCGGTGCCATCTACTTCGTGCTTCCGCAATACAACCGACGTTTCTCATTGCGGGGACAACTCCGGCCGCACCAAGAACTTTGTCAGGAATGTGACTTGCCGGTCGTCTGCTATCCTCGCTTGTACGACTCGGTCAACTTCTATCTGCGCCGTTCTCGAGTCCGCACGTTTCAGCGCAAACATACCTCCGAACTCATGAGATTCCTGGAGGATCAGCCGCGAACGTTGGTCGTCGTGCGGAAGGGGGAAGACCTCGATACGTTCCTGGCCAAACTCCCCGCGTCGTTAAGGTTCACTCACCACGAAGACAATCGGAACCGCGTCTGCGTCGGGATCGTGACACACCGCGAGAAAGCCGTCACGGGGTTCGAACCTTAACTCGCGAATTATTGCGAGAGGCTTTCGCGAAAGTCGACTCTTCCCCAAATACGACACTTACTAATCCGACCACTCAAGCGAAAAGCAACTTTTGAGCCCCACCTGCTCAACCAACACGGCGAGGCAGACGAACCTGGAGCAGATTCTTATATAATTCACCAAGATGCTACTTCGGGAGGGAAAGCAATGAACCTAAGGCGACTCGGATCGACAGGACTGCGAGTCTCGAAAATATGCCTCGGGACAATGACGTTCGGGCACCAATGCGACGAAGAAGCCTCGTTCGCCATCATGGACAAGGCCGCCGACTATGGGGTGAATTTCATCGACACCGCCGACGCCTATCCTGTCCCTCCGTCCCCCGACACGGCAGGTGCGACGGAGGAGATCGTTGGCTCATGGCTCCAAGGGCAACGGGATCGGTTCGTCGTCGCGACGAAGTGCCGTCTCCGGGTCGGGTATGGTCCGAACGACGAAGGTCTCTCGCGCGTCCACATCCTCCGGGCCGTCGAAGAAAGTTTGCGGCGTTTGAAGACCGACTACATCGACCTGTACCAAGCCCACAAGCCCGACCCCAACACACCCCTGGAAGAAACCCTTCGCGCGTTCGACGACCTCGTGCGCCAGGGGAAGATTCGGTACGTGGGATGTTCGAATTATCCGGCGTGGCAAATCGCGCTTTCCCTCGGCATCTGCGACCGAAGAGGTTACGCCAAGTTCGAGTGCGTCCAGCCTCGGTACAACATGCTCTATCGGGAGATCGAAGAAGAGTTGGTGCCATTCTGCGTTGATCAAGGAATCGGAATCATCAACTACAACCCTCTCGCCGGTGGCCTGCTCACCGGAAAATATCTCGAAACGCAAGAGCCTGTGGAAGGAACTCGATTTGCACTCGGCGGTGCCACCGGAAAACTCTACCAGGATCGCTACTGGCACGAGGCCGAATTCGCCGCCGTGAAACGACTCCAGGAATTCTTCCACCCACGCCAAAAGCCACTCGCCCAAGTTGCCATCGCCTGGACACTTCGCCAACCCGGCATCACGGCGGCCATCGTGGGCGCGAGCAAACCCGAACAACTCGACGCGAGCCTTCCGGCTGTGGACCTGGAACTCGACGACGAAGAACTCAGCGTTTGCAACGACGTTTGGTTTGACATCCCTCGACCAAGAAAGAAAGTGAACTGACCGAACCTCCATCTACACAAGATTCGCCATGCCCAGCTATCTTCGTGTTTTGGTGGTTTCCCTTCTTGCCGTGTGTTGGTCAGCGGGATGTTCCCATCAACGATCGACACCCCGGAAAATCCCGGTCCAAAAGAACCGAATTCCTCCGACACCGAAAAATTAATTTGTGTTGGTCCGACGAGTCCGGCAAACCAGGACGACGTTTAACGGGACAAGAAAACCACAATCGCTCCGACAAACCAGCCGACGGCAATCGAGAGAAGGGTTGGCCTTCAGGCCAACCTTTTCTTGGCCTGGGCAAGCTCTGGCCAGGAAGATGGAGACAACTATTTCGGGCCTACTTCACTTGGTCCGACACGTCCCAGAACAGAATCGTCCCGGTCGTGTGCACTGCGATCAACGTGCGACCATCGCGAGTGAACGCCAAACTACTGGCTCCACCAAAGGGGCCTTCGATTCGTCGGCCAACTTTGTGAGTCTTCATGTCCAACAAGTGGAGATCTTCCCAACTCCCCACGGCCAAGATTCTTCCGTCAGGGCTCGGCACGATCGTTTGGATCCCACCGATCATGTTCGCATCTTCCTTGGCGTTGACTCGGGTAAGTACCTTCCCGGTCTTGGCGTCGCAAAAATGGAGCCAACCCGTCCCATTCTTGTACTCCTCAACGACGAAACGGTTCGTGCGTGTCGAAAACGCCGCGAGCATTGAACCTTGCGAAGGAAAGTCAAAACGACGAAGCAACGCGTGGGTCTTGAGGTCCCAAACGTACACGACGTGCTTCTTCGCTCCCTTCACGAAAGCGAAAAGTTCTGTTCCGCCGTCATTGAATTTCACATCCGTCGCCCACTCTTGCTTGATTTTCCAAGTGTGGAGCATTTTCCCGTTTTTTGCATCCCAAAGGCAGACTCGCGCATCACCGCCACACGAGGCAACGAGTTTTCCGTCGGGACTGAAATCGACGTCGTAGACGCCCGCACCGATAGGAGCTTTCTTTCCTCCCCAAGGTTGGAAGTGGGCCAAGACCTCCCACTGCTTTTGGCCCGTCTTCGAATCGTGGAGTTGCAGTTTCCCATATCCGCACCCAGTGACCAACAGACGGCCTTGCGGACCAAAGGCCAACGACGTTCTATTCGTACCATTCCCGAATGACCTGAGTAATTTCTGATCTCGAATCGACCACAAATGGACTCGGCTTCGGGTGAGGGAATCGGTCGTGGTTGCCAGCTTTCCATCCGCAGAGACGGCAAGAGCAGACGACAACTCCGGGCCTCGCGACTGGGATTTCTCTTTGCCGGTGCGAACATCCCAAAGGTGGAGGCGACACCCCTGCCCGGTCGCCAGCGTCCTTCCATCAGGAGAGAAAGCCGTACAACGGATGTCCGAAGTGAACGGGAATATCGGAGTCGTCTTTCCCGTGCTCCAATCCCACACCGAAAGTTTCGCATAATTCCAAAGAACTCCCTGCCGTCCGTTCCGAGACATGGCCAGCAATGCAGGATTGTTGAGGTCGAGTTTGCGGTTCGGCAACGTGCCTCGAGATTTTCCCGTCCGAAGTTCCCAAAGGTGTGTTGGTCCTTCCGAAGTCGGATAGATCAAGGTCTTCCCATCAACACTGAATCGGGCTCGGGCCAGAATGGTTTTGGAACTCCGGAACGTATGCTTGAGAGTGCCGTCGACCGTATTCCAGACGCGGACGCAAGCCCCATCGTTCTTGTGGTCATCGAACACCACGGACAAGAGTCGACCGTCCGCAGAAAGGTCAAGACACGGAGGCCCGAGGTGGCCTTCCCACTTCAGTTTCAAAACACAGGTTCCGTCTGTGGTCTTGTAAGACCGCAATCCTTTCCTGGTCCCAACCGCCACGAACTGGCCGTCTTGAGAAAAAACGGCTGCGCAAATTGCAGACCCGCGGAAGACCAAGCTCGGTGGGATATCCACCACGGCTCGCTTCTTGCCAGTGCG
>CAYYUU010000717.1:0-4724 GCA_964474955.1 uncultured Alcaligenaceae bacterium
GTTGTTCGTCCGATTCGATGTTGTTGTCCGCCGGATTCTGTGGGGACGAATCGGTGTCGGCGCCTGGATTGTGTGGGTTGTGGCTCTCGGCAGTCATGATGGATCGATCGGGCTCCTTGGAGGGACAGGGGTTGGCGCCGCGGATCCCTCCGCGGAGAGGCGAAAAGACCTCTTTCATTGTGGGCAAACCATCGCCAAAGTGCAACAAAGGCAACGAGTTGTTTTGTGAGTCCGAGATGAGGACGCGAGGATTTTTGTTGCGTCAACAATGGACTCGTCAGGCATTTTTTTCGAACGATTGACATTCGATCGATCCACACGGAGATAGAAATGTGTAGCTCATTCATCTCCCTGTGCCTGTTATGTTCGGGTTGCTTCTGAAGAAATGGTGATTTGTGTGTCTCGCTTGGCTCAAAACAAATCTGCTCAATTTTAACAATAGATTAATGGACGATCTAATATCATCTAATAAAATATTTACTGTGATATTTCTGCTGTGAACTCATCCTTCTACCCACCTCCGCTCGAAATCCCTGGGAACCTGTGCCAATCCACAAAGTTGTCAATTCAAAGCCGTTGTTTCGGATGTTCCAACTGCGGACTTGCTCACTTGTTTGAGCACGAACGCTGCCACTTCGTCGTGACGAATTGGCGGTGCCAGCGATTCTCGAGCATTCGGGGGTTGAAGTCTTTGCGTTCTAATTTCGTTTTTTCACTCCTTACCTGAAAGGCCATCCACAATGCCTGAAAATCTTGACCCTCGCCGGAGTCGGTCCGGCTTTACGCTCATCGAACTATTAGTAGTCATTGCGATCATTGCGATCCTGATTGGCTTACTTTTACCTGCAGTCCAAAAAGTGCGTGATGCCGCTTCCCGGATGTCGTGTTCGAATAACGTCAAGCAAATTTGCCTGGCCATGCATGGTTACCACGACGTAAACATGCAACTGCCCCCCGGGCTTCCCAACGGCTTTTCGGCCAATGGCTTTCCGTACGGCGGCAAGAACTCGGACCGCAGCTGTTGGGCCTATTACATTCTTCCTTACCTGGAGCAAAACGCCGTCTACAATCAGGCGAGCGCCTACATCAACCAACCCGCACCAAGCGGGTACACGCTCCAACAACCGTTCGCAAAAGTTGTGATGAAGTCTTTCGTTTGTCCTTCGGACAACAACAGTCCAAACGTCTCGGCCTTGGGTCAAGGGTTTCATACAAACTACGTAGCTTGTCACGGAAATGGATACGCAACGCCGGGCGACACTGGCGGTTTTGATTTGACAGGGCTGTTCTACGGACGTTCGAAAGTGAAATTGCAAAGCATTAGCGATGGTTCCTCCAACACCGTCGCGGTCAGCGAGTTGATTGTGGGGCAAGACACCAGCCAACACCAGATCCGGGGTCGGATGTGGAATGCCATCCACGCGGGCACGTTGTTCTCGACCATCTATCCGCCAAACTCTTCCATCGGGGATAACGTGCAGGGCTACTGCGTTTCGCTACCCAAGGCCCCTTGCGGGACCCAATCTCGTGCGAATGCTTTCGCACTTGCCCGAAGCTATCACACAGGTGGTGTCAACGTGGCCATGGGAGATGGCTCGGTCCGGTTCGTCTCCGATACGATTGATCCAGCCACCTGGTCTGCGATGGGGACAAGAGAATTGGGTGAGATCATCTAATAACCCGCCCTCAAGCCAACGGACGGCGTGAAGCTCAATTCTCGATATATAAATATATCCTTGAACTTATACGTAGGACAGGTGTGTAATCTGTCCTACGACCAAAATGGAACTTCCTTTCGCGGCCATTAGTATAGTCGCCGCCTCGGGTGGATAGGATCTACCACGAGTTCGAAACAGTTATGAACGTGAAATATGTGTTTTGTAGGAACGACGAGAATCCACGCTCACGATAGTTTTCATCCCGGAATAACGCCGCGGAACTTGGAGATAAGAAGCAATGAAAAATTGGTCGTTGGGAAGTTTGTTGTTGATTGCCATTGCGGTTACGGGATGCGGTTCTTCCGATGTGGGAGTGACCGGAACTGTCAACCTTAACGGGAAACCGCTGGAAAAAGGGGAGATCATCTTTGAAGCTGCGGATGGAAAGTCGGCACCCACGTCTGGCACGATCACGAATGGCAAGTATGAGCTTCAGACTTCTCCCGGGGCAAAAAAAGTAAAGATTAACGCTTCCAAACCTGCTGGGGAAATTGACCCGGTTATGAAAACGGCTCCGCTCATTTCCATCATCCCCGAGGAGTACAACACCAAATCGAAGCTTACCGCGACGGTCACAAAGGGAGAGAAAAACGCCATAGATTTTAATCTCAAATCCGCCTTGGGAGGCTGAGAAGGCCGAGGCGATCCTGAGAACTGGAATTCGTCAAACAAGACTCACCCCACGCCGACATTTCTTCGGGGTGAGGCACCAACCCGTCTGCCAAACTCCTTCCACTCCTAGCGACACCCACGAAAAACGGGCGGAAACACTCCTGCGCGATATTTCCGCATACTTTTCTCCCCAACAACGCGGGAATCTCCCTGGCGTTTTTGGTCTTTACTTTTGGCTGCTCCAACGGCCCCCAACGAGAAATCATCAGATTTCCGGAGAAGTGACTTTCGCGGGGCAACCGGTGCCGTCGGGCAGCATCACATTCCTTCCCCTCGTGACGAAGGGAAATCGTGGGCCGGCGTCGGCCGCGACGATCACCGACGGCAAATTCGACACCGCGAAAATAGAGAACAACGGAATTTCCGGGGGAATGTATGACGTCGTCATTGCTGGGTTTGATGGCAAGAAAGCCCCAGGTTTTCCGAAAGGAAAACCCATCTTCAACCCGCACAAATTCCGGGTCAAACTGCCGGAGGAAACCACGGTGAAGACATTTGACGTGCCCAGGTCGGCGGGGGAAGGATTGGTCATCACCCCGGAAGCGTCGATGGAATAGCCCCGAACAGTCGTTCGGTGGATTGAGTTCGATTTCCCAAAAACCTAGGCCAAGGAACTCGAAAGAAATAGGTTTCCGTTTTTCGGAGCCCGACTCGGGGAACGCGAAACTTATTTCTGTCCGCTTCGTAGGTACACGCGGCTCGCGTGTACCTACGAAAAAACAAAAACCGGACATTCATTTCCTTCGCGTTCCACGGTCTGGAAACAAATCCAAAAAATCTATCAAGAATTTCGCAGTCGGAACGAACAAGAGTTCCGACACTCGATTGACCCACGGAGAACTCCCGGTCTATAGTGGAGGAAGTACGATTGTGTGCTAACTTCAACTGGAGATTCCATCGTGAACCGAAAACAACAACCTGACCAGGAACGAGTCCAGGGCGTTCTGGGGATCGGGCTTGACAATGACGATGGCCACAAACGCGTAACCCAAAACGAAGACGTGGTCCTCGTCGGTGGGTCCGAAGCAACCCACGAACGGATGCAAGAAGTCTCCATCAAGTTCAACGAATCCCTCAAGGCGCGGGGGAAACGTTTGCAAGATGCCGAGGTGTCGGAAGTCCTGGATTTGCTCCAAAACGCGTCGGAAAAGGTCAAGTAACCTTCCGGAGTGTGCCTTTCTTACCGATTTTCCTCGATCGAGTAAAATCGGCACAAGTTCTCACGCCGGCTCGTCGAGCCTGCTAAACTACCTTCTTCGTGGCCGTGGCGAATCCGCTACAATGGGTCCGGAAAGGCGGAGCAGGTTCATTGTGTTTGCGCTGAAACTTTGGCCCGTCTTTCAGGTAATCTATTCATATATAAGAGGCGGTCGCACCGTGGCGAACGAAGAACTGCTTCTTGTCCAGCGCTGTCTCGACGGAGACGCCTCCGCCATCACTTGTCTGGTCGAACGATTTAAGTCGGACGTCTTTGGTTTGTGTTTTCGGTTGTTGAACCACAACCAGGATGCCGAAGACGTCACCCAGGAAGTGTTCTTGCGAGTCTTCCGGAGTCTGCACCGTTGGGACACCGAGCGGCCCCTCAAGCCCTGGATCATGGGTATCGCCGTAAACCGGTGTCGAACTTGGCTGTCGCAGCGGGCTCGACGCCCCGAACTCGCCGACTACTTGCACGACACCGTCGAAAGTCGCCCTGCCGACGACTCTGCCGAATTGGCGAGCGAGATCCAGGCAGCTTTGGAAGAATTGCGGGTGGATTACCGTAGCGTATTTGTTATGTACCACGAGCAAGGATTGCCCTACGAAGACATAGCTGCCGCATTGGAGCGGCCAGTTGGCACCATCAAAACGTGGCTACACCGTGCCCGACTTGAAGTCCTCGAACGGTTGCGCCGGCGTGGGATGATCTCCGAGGTTGGTCATGAACTGTCGTGAAACGGAAAAAGCACTGCAAGAACTCCTCGACGGAACCATTAGTTCTCTGCCGCCCAGCGTCCACCAACACCTGGTCGAGTGTTCGGAATGCCGCGAGTTGCGCCAGGCTGCCCAACGACTCAACCTTGGCCTCGCGGGCTTACCCAAACCAAATGTCCCCCCGCTCTTGACAGAAAAAATCGTCGCGGCACTCCAGAAGGAATGCACGCAAACTCCGAAGCCCGATTTTCGCTTTCGCCGCACAATTGTTGCTTTCGCAATGGCGGCCGCAGTCTTGTTGGTCGTCGTCGGCACGTTGTTTTTCACAAACTTCCGCCCAACGAATCCGGCAGCAGACTTGACCGTCGAAAATTCCTCGTCTCCGAGAGCTCCCGAAAGCCCCCGCGCGAACCCAATCCC
>CAYYUU010000718.1:0-4724 GCA_964474955.1 uncultured Alcaligenaceae bacterium
ACAAGCAGGTCGCGCACATTTGGAAGGCTCTCGACAAAATCGACCCACTCGCCAATGAAGAAATCGAAGTGGAGGAATAACTACCTTGTCCAAGCCACTCGTTCATGCCCGTTCCTCCGTCAAACGTTGGGGCGGCAAACCCGAAGATTATCTGCCGATTCACGACAAGATGGATTCGACGAAGTCGGCCCACGCCGAAGTCACACACCGCTGCGTGTTTCACTCGGCGTTCGGCATCTATCTCATCGAAGAACTTTTCGGCCACACGATCACGAACTCCGACGGTCGCGAAGTCCACGTCCGCGACATCGCCGAGCAACATGTTCTCGAAGACCTTGGATGTATTCCGAGCTTGAGTGATTGGCTCAAAGAAATGCCCGCCAAACCGTGGATGGCAGGGATGCGAAAACCTCAAGCGATTGAGATTGTGGATTGATCTGGAGAAGGAATAGACATGGAAGCCAACACCGAAAAACTCTACATCGTCCAACAAGTGAACTGGCATTACAACGACATGTGGTTCGTACTCGACAAGGAGGAGGGCCGTCGGCCTCTCAAAGCGTTTCGCAGTCGAGAGAAAGCAGAGCGGTATTGCGAAGACATGCTCATCGAGTTTTGGACCGAGTTCGACAGTCTCTATCACGCCATCGAAAGCCCAGAACATGGTTCAAGTTTGTCGGAAGCGGAAGTTCATCGGAGGATACAAGAACTCGTTGGATGGGAGCCAACAGAACCCTTCGAAACGGAGGACCCGTTTTATTATCCCTGGGCCGATGAGGACGAGTATTGGTGGGGTGAAGTCTTCAAAGCGTTACCTCGTGATGTTCAGGTTGCCGTGTGCAACGTCTTCGACAAGGTCAAACCGTTCGTTGTCCTCGAAGTCGAACCTGACACACTCCAGTAAGCTCCTCCGAAGGAATCGGCATGCCAAACATCTATCTCGTTCACCACGTCCTCGCGCTGGGAGCACCGCGATACAACGTCCCGACGCGAATCTCGGACAAGCCTGTTCGCGTCTTCCTCTCTCAGGACGAAGCCCAAACGTACGCGCGAGAGTCGCACAAAGCGGGGGCTCCGTTTGCCGACATCAACCCGTTTCTCGTGTTTGCTTCTTCGCGATGGGGGTGGCGGGTTCACGAAGACGTCTCGGTGCTCACGAGTTTTCCCGAACCGGTGTACAACGATTGGCTGCTCGAATTGGACATCCCGACGCCGACGGATTTTCCACAGGGAGAGCCACCCATCGAGACTTGGATTCGTTGGTTCGATCAAACCACACCAAACCTCACAGAAAAACAAATCGCCCGCATCTGGCAAGGACTCGACAAGGTACCGATGTTCGAGATCGTAGAGTTGGAAGTTGACGAGTAGAGAGCGACAGCACACCAGAGCAACATCGGCCAAAGAGAGTGGAGAATTGTTTGGCCGATGCGTTGCTTGGTGTTGGTTGGTTACTCTTCCTTCGCCCCGAGCTTCAACCCTGGAACCGGAGCCGTATCCGCAACTTCTCGCCGGAGCGTGACCAAATCAGCCTTCATTTCGCGGATGATGCTTTGATAGTCCGGATGGTCGATGAAGTTTTTCGTTTGGTGCGGATCTTTCTTGCGGTCGAACAATTCCCAACCTTGTGGCGTTGGTGTGTTCTTGACCGAGCCCTTCGTGCCGAGGCCGCGGCTGTAGTAATAGATTAATGTATATCGCTCGTTTCGGACTCCCAAGTGAGCGGGGACCCAATGGTGAGCCAGGTGCATGTAGTAGCGGTAATACATTGACTTTCGCCAGTTCTTCGGCGTCTTCCCTTCCAATAACGGCCTCAAACTCCTTCCGTCCATTTTCTTGGGTGTTTTCTTCATTCCGGCGTAGTCGAGGATGGTCGGGGCGAAGTCCACATTCATGACGATTTTATCATTGACGGTTCCGCCTTTGATGTGGCCGGGATAGCGAACGATGAGCGGCGTCGTGAGACACGGCTCATACATGAATCGTTTGTCGAACCAGCCGTGTTCGCCGATGAAGAAACCCTGGTCCGACGTGTAGATGATGATGGTGTTGTCGGCGAGCCCAGCCTTGTCGAGATAGTCCATGATCCGACCGACGTTTTCGTCGACGGCGGCAATCACGCCGAGATACCGCTTCATGTATTTTTGGTAGGCCCACTTGCGAAGTTCGTTGCGGGTCATGTTTTTGGGAACGGGCATCTCGAGATCGCGGTTGTTGAAGTCTTGTCCAATCTTCAATTTGGCGTTGGCTGCCGAGATGGAGAGATCGTTGTAATCGTCGTAGAGCGTGGGGTGTTCCGGGATCTTCTTACCCTTGTAGAGATCCGCGTATCTCTTCGCCGGGTCCCACGGCCTGTGCGGTGCCTTGAAATGACAACACAAGAAGAACGGTTTTGTTTTGTCTCGTTTCTTCATGAAGTCAATCGACAACGAGGCGATGACGTCCGTCGAGTATTTCCCCTTGTAGATTTTCCGGTTTTTCTTCTTGTTGTCTCCAGTGAAGAGGATGGGATCGCGGTATCGTCCCTGGCCGGGCAAGATGTTGTAGTAGTCGAAGCCTTGCGGGATCGTTTTGAGGTGCCACTTGCCGATCATACCTGTTTGGTATCCGAGGGCCTGCATCATGTGGGCGAGGTGTCGGCGTTCGGGGTCCATTCGATCGCTCAGGGTCAGCACGCCATTCTTGTGGCTGTATTGACCAGTCAACATCACCGCGCGACTCGGCGTACAAATCGAATTCGTGACGACGCAGTTCGTGAACCGCATGCCTTGCTTGCAGAGCTTGTCGAGGTTCGGCGTCTTGAGGACTTTCTTGAGCCACGAACCATAGGCACCGATGGCCGCGCTCGCGTGGTCGTCGGCCATGATGTAAATGACGTTCGGAGGGCCTTTTTTCTGGGCCGCCGAGCCAGTCGAAACGACGAAGAATAATGCCAACAACGGCATCAAGAAGAACGTCAAACAACGTTTCACAGCGAGTGCTCCTTACGGTTGTTTCTGGTTGGTGTGATGGGAGCTTGAGAGTTGGTTTGAAGTGTTGGATCAACAAATGTCGGATTTGGTTTTTGTTTTGAGCCGCGCAGCGGCGATAGATTGTAGCCGTGGCCGTGAGGCCGCGGGGAGGAGAACGCTCTCACCATTCCGTGGGTTCACACCCACGGCTACAATCTGTCGCCGACACGCGGCTTTTGCAGAAAATCCAAATCCGACATTGATTGATCCAGCATTCCCAGCCAACCGCGTTCCCTTTACTCCCGTCCCGACTCCAAAATTTTTCGAAGCGAGGCCGGAATTTCGATCCCTACTAGTCCATGGCCTTCGGTGATCTTGCAACAGACAGACGTCACTTTTCCTTTGGCGACGGGCTTGCCGTCTTTAGAAAAATCGAAGGCGTAAGTCACGGACTTTCGTCCGATGTTATCAACCGTGACGCCAATAGCAAGAATATCCTCGAACCGAGCCGGACTGATGTAGTCGCACGTCGCCGACACGCGGGGAAAGCCGAGGCTCTCGCCTTCCCATTCGAGGCGGACGGAAACGCCCAACGAGTGCAGGAACGAAACCTCCGCCGACTCCATGTAGCGGAAGAAATTGGAGAAGTGAACGATGCCGGCCATGTCGGTGTCGGCGAACTCGACGCGGCGTTGAGTTTGGAATGGTGGCATTAAAGATATTTCCGATAGACATCGACTGTCGCAACGGCCATCGCGTCGGCGTGGAAACGTTCCTTGACGATCTGTTGGGCCTTGCGTCCCATCTCCGTTACGCGGACCGGATCGTCGAGAACTTCACGAAGGACACGCGCCAAATCTTCGGGGTCGTCTGGCTCGGCCAACAGTCCGCCGCCGGTGGCTTCGACCAATTCCGGGAACGATCCGTGGCGAGGTTGCACGACGGGAATTCCGTTGGCCCACGCTTCGAGCAAGTAGAGGCCCTTCGGCTCGCGGTACGTTGTGGGGACCGAAAGCACATCGACGCCACGAAAGAAACGGACCTTGCTCGCGTGGTCGGGGGAATCGACGTACTCAAAGTCGGCCAGGAGATTGGCGTCTTCGAGTTTCTTGAGTTGCTCTTCGAAATAGGGCCGATTGTGGTCGCCCATCCAACCCGAAGCTCGCAACCGACAGGGGGGACAGCCGCCTTGCGATTTCAAGATGCGGAAGGCGTCGACGATGTTGTGAAACCCCTTTTGAGGATCGATACGAGCGAAGTATCCAATCGTAAAGGGTTCGCCATTACGTTCCGGACGCTCGCCGCCGTGGCCGTGCAAGTTGAGACCGGGATACACGATGTGGATCTTTTCGCGAGGGATGCCTAAATACTCGGCCATGAAATCGGCGTAATACACACTCGTCGATATGAAGCCGTCGATGTGCTTGGAGTTTTCGCGAATGAGGTCGATCGCCGGAGTCCTGTATTTCTCGGGCAACGCTTCGAGGAAAATATCGTCGCCCTGAAGCGTTGCGAGAACGGGAACCTTCAAACGATCTTTCATCGTCGGAACGATTCCCGAGAGCAGCACGTTCGTAAGGTTCACGATCTGCGGTTTGAGTTCGGTCTCCAGTGCATACACGAGTTTATTGATTTCTTTCTTTTGGTAGCCGTGCTCGCCCTTGAGCATCGAGATTGTAAAGTCGCCAAGGTCTTAGGCCTGTGTCGATGTGGCCCAACGCGAAACAAATTTGAGGAGCCAGCGGGCGTTCAAGAGTCCGTCGAGAAACCACG
>CAYYUU010000719.1:0-4720 GCA_964474955.1 uncultured Alcaligenaceae bacterium
GATGTGAGATTCCATTTTGTTAGGAGTAGGCACGCTCGGAACGGGAAATAAATGATTGTCCGTTTTGTGATTCGGGAACATAGGACAGGTTTCAAACCTGTCCTAGGGCCAAACACATTAATCCGGACAAATATAACTTTCGCATTCCCCGTGTGCCGTTGTCTTTTGTTTTCGAGTGTCGTCTTTCGCCGAGCGAAAGAACGCCTGTCTTGGTTTTCTTTCCCTCAACCCTCAACTTCTTCGATCTTCTATTCTTCCCTCGAAAAAAACTCCATCGGATCAACGATCACATAGTTATACTTGCGCCACTTCCGAAGGATTTGTTCGACGGCATCGGGCACCCAATTTCGATTCGCCGCCGAGCGAGGATGTCTTCGTTTTTCGATTGGGTCGAGCGGATCATGGTGTCGGTAGTCATGAATGACATAGGCACCGCCATCATACCGTTGGGCGTTGCTCAAAATTCGATTGACGACGTCGCCATAATTTCGCGGGCCATACAGAGTGTCCCAGGCAAAATGCGACACGGGAACGAGTGCCACGTCGGAGTCCCGCACCACATTTTTCACAGCTCCCGTGAGCAGGCCGCCGGGTGGGCGAAACGCACTGGTTTGAAAAGCCTCAATCCCCAACGCCCTGCCTATGGCCTCGTTGCACTTATCCACTTCGGCCTGGAGTATCTCCGTTTTGTACAAGTCGCCAAACGAGTGTGAGTAAGTGTGATTGACGATCAGATGACCTTCTTCCCACATTCGCCGAACCGCGTCTGGGCATTTCTCGACTTGTTCGCCAATCAAGGCAAAACAAGCCTTCACTCCAAACCGTTGCAAGACATCGAGCAACCGCTCGGTAAGCCCGTCGAGTTCGTTCGGTCCGTCATCGAACGTCAACAGGACTTCTTTTTCTCGAAGTCCAATTTGTTGGCGGTCTCGCAAGATCGTGAACGTGGAAAGCATTACCGGCAGTTTCTCTTTCGACAACGGCGAGATGGTGGAATGAGTGTTGGGTGTTGGTTCGGAGCTGGGCGGGCGAGCAGATGAATACGTGTCGCACTTGAGAGAGCCCACTTAATAAAATGCTTTTGCCTGAGGGCAAAAGCATGCCACCCACGGCCAACCACTTTTCTCTCTTGACTCTTGTCTCTTGACTCTTGTCTCTCAGCTTTTTGGCGGTGGCGGTCCGGGCAACGACACAGTATTACTCGGCGTCAACAATGCCGCCATCCACGACCAAAAGTTCGACGAAGACGACACGGTCGAACTCATCTGTAATTCCTCCTCGAGTTCTTCGAGCGATAGGCCGCCCTCGGGAATCTGCAACAAGTTTTCGGCGAGTCCAGCGATTTCGGTCTTTGCGGCCTTGGCTTCGTGGATCGTGTAGTCTAGCCGTTGGAGCCACTGCGGGATGTCGAGCCCGACGCCCGTGGGAGTTTCGGCATACGGCTTCAACTCTTCTTCAAAGAGGGCCAACATCTCGTCCGCCTGAGGAGTCCCAGCCGCAAGCATGGTCGGCTCGATCCTCGCGCAGAGTCGGTCGAGCGCGAGCGTCTTGACGAACCGTTCTTGGAGCCGGTCCGTGACCGTGTTCAAACGGATGCCATATTCGGCGCGGAGTTGTTCGAGTCGTTCGAGATAAAAATCGGCCATAGGACACGTCGCATCGGTGAAGCGTTTTTGCCAAGCCACCGCGGCGCTCGGGCGATGTTTGGCCAACACTTCGTGGACGTGGACGATGGGTCGGAATTGCCAGGCCTGTCGTTCGTAGCCAGCCTTCAGGCGGAGGAAATCGAGCAGGATGTACAAGTTCTCGCCGTAGTCCGACTGCGGAGCCGTCGAATTGTAGTCCTTGTAGATGTCGTAGTTCTCGATGATCGTCTGCAACGTGATGCCAAGATATCGTTCCGCGTCGACTCGATCGACCTTGCCGTCGAGGTCGTCGAGAAGACGCATCTCCGGTTCGGCGTTCGGGTCTTCCAACAAATCGTCGAGATACTTACTGACGCCGCGGTGCAAAATCCCGCGAAGGTTCCCGAGGCTCATGAACCGAACTTGGAAAATGTCGTGGCCGTATTCCTTGATGAACTTCACGAGCCCTTCCCATTCGGCCTCGGTCGAGACGACTTCCAACATGGCCACGCGTAACGTCCGGCTGTGTTCTCGCCACAACGGCAAGTACGGATGAATCAATCGTTCCAACACCGAGACGACTTTTTCGTCGGTGACGCCCGGGTCGGAGTTCGCAGCCGCCACGACGATTTCGACGGCAGCCTGGCAAGCCGTTTGGAACAGTCGGTCGAATTCCGTGACGCGCTGACCCTGGAGCGTCTGGCGTCGTTCCATCTCGTGGGCCGTTTGGACGGTCAAGTGAGTTTCCTTGATCAGACCCAACCGGGGCAAGTTGGCCACGAGCGCTCGCAAGATCGTTTGCGCCCGTGTCGCCTGCAAGACGTATTTTGGATTGCCGCCGTTGCTCAACGGAACGAACAACAACGGCTCCGTCCGGAACGAATCGAGGAATTTCATGACGGCCTCGCGGGCCGAATCCGGGTCGTTCGACCAGAGAGCCTCTTCGAGTTTCGTCAGGTCCGCTTCCCATCCGGTTTGTTCGTCGCTGGAACAGCGGCCATATAAAGCCCCCATCGCGAGCCAGGTGTCGAGACACGTACCGATCACGGCATGGAGCAAACGATCCTTGATGACACGCCGACGGTCGAACTCGACCAACGATTCGTAGCTCCCCGATGGGTCCGGGATGGGGTGGTCGTTGATCGTGTCGAGTAACTTGAGAAGGCCCCGATAATTCCGCTTGGCTTGAGTGAGCCATTGGTTCAAGGGGTGGAACTCGTCGTTGATTTTCTTCTCCGGGTCCGGGCCGCTCGTGGCCCTTGCGGCGATGTTCCAAAGCCTCGCGACGGTCGACAAGAACCGAAGGTGCTTCTCGATTCGTTCGCCCTCCAGTTCCAAATCGAAGTCCGGTTCGGGACCGACGTCCAGGACTTCCGCGTCGACGTCATCGTCGGTGCTGTCCTGATACGTCATGTTTTCATATGCCGCCCCAAAGATGTTATCATCGTCGGGTTCTTCCTCGCCTTCGTCCTCGAAATCGTCGTCGTTGTTCTCCAGCGGAATTCCGAGAATTTCCAGATCCGGAATGTTCCAGTAATCTTCCGCGTTGGCCTCGAGATAGTCGAAAAACTTCACGACGACGGGCGGTGGTTCGTTCTCGTTTTGCGGAGGCAGTTCTTCTGGTTCTTGTTTCTTGTCTTTCTGTTCCTTGTTCGCTGTTCCCTGTTCCCTCTCATCGAGTTGTTCTTGATCGGCCTGGAGGGCCTCGCAGATTCCGAGCATCCAGCGGACGGCAAGACCGTGGAACGAGTATTCTCCGTCTTCGAGTGGCACGTCGTCGAGTTGGTTCAGCCAGTTCATCAGAAGGCCGAGGGCCGCGCGATAATCTTCTTTCCGCAGCAAGGCATCGACGACGAGGGCGAACGCTTTGGTCGACGTGAAGCCTTCGAGGTGGTCTCGCCAAAAGGCTAGGTCGGCAGTCGCTTCGCCTCGCGCACGCCAAAGCCTTAAAGCCTTGGCGACGTGTTCGGCGGACGACGTCGCCTCTCCACCGTGGACTCGCAGGACGTCGCTGACTTCGGTCGTCGCGAATTTGTCCCACCATGTGGCGAGTTCCTTCATGTCCTTGAGGAGTTGCGAACTCAACTCGTTCTGGCCCGTCGCAGCGGCCTCGCTCGACAGCTCAGCGTACAGGTTAAAGGTGTCGTCCATGACCTCGACCATCTCGTCGATGCGTGGGTCGCGGATGCTGTCTTCCATCGCGTGGAAGAGCGGAAACAGCCCACCAAATCCCAATATGTTCCACGGATCCGCCAGCGCCCCGCTGTCGATTCCACGCTGCAACAAATCCTCGATTTCCGGAAGGAATTTGGCAGCTTCTACGAGCTTCCCTTGTTCCACGTACGTCTTGCCGAGAGTGAGGCGGATATGAATCTCGCTCAACAAACGCATCGACGCGGCGGGAATCTTGGCGGCTTGCCGACGGCTCGCGTCCGGATATCCGAGGTCGGCCATCAACAGAGCCAAATGTCGATGTTGCAGTTGGGCCGCACGATGACGAGCCAAATGCAAGTTCAGATGTTGGCGCGCTCCGCCGAACGGTTGCCTCGTGACTTCGGCTTCCCGACGGAGTCGGTCACCGTGGGAACCTTCGATCTTGGCGAGCAGGTTTTGGTAAAACGTGTCGCGATACCTTGCGATTCGCGGAATCAAGTTCGTCAACGTGATGGACGAATCGTGCGTCTCGGGTCCGCTGCCGCTGATGCCGGTCGACATCAACATGATCCCGCACAAGACGGACGCAGCTTCGAACAACAATTCCTCTCGCGGAAGGTCGCCAGGGTTGTTCGGACGCGAGAGGATCGCATCGAGGGTCAACTTGCGGAGGACGAACCGCCGATAGAAGCCGCGGTTGTCGATCAGGTGCGGGTCCCATTCTCCAAAGATATAATTCGGTCGCCGGTTGACCGGGTGTCCGTGGTCATAAGCTCGCGGGTCGAGGGAAATCTCTTCCAGGTTCTCCAGGTCGAAGAACGCATCGGTGAGCAACGCCTCGTCGGTGTTCTTGAGCACTTCGAGCGTCTTGGCGATCAAGTCGTGGTACGGTCCGTGAGCGACTCCGGCCTCTTGGATGTAAAGCGGGATGGGTCGCAACC
>CAYYUU010000720.1:0-4720 GCA_964474955.1 uncultured Alcaligenaceae bacterium
ACGCAGGCGAAGCCTGCAAAGCAAAGTGCCTGCACGCAAGAAAAGCAACTTTCTTGACCGCACGAAAACACACACCAATGAATTTGCCGTTCCTTCGTGTGGAATCAACTTTGGAGAACAAACTCATGAATCGAACATACATCATCAAGGCCCTGGCGTTTGTTGCGGTGGTCGTGCTCGTTGTGGAAGTGTCGCTTCCGTCGGCAAACGCCCAAAGAGGTCGCGGCGGATTTCGCGGTGGTGGGTATCGCGCCGGCGGGGTTCGGGCTGGCGGATATCGCGGGGTTTCATACGGGGGAGGCTATCGCGCCGGCGGTTCGGTCGTTGGGCCGTCCTACCGTCGGACGAGTGGGTACAGCGGTTACCGAGGCTCCGTCTATGGCGGGAGTACTTATAGCGGTGCCCGGCGCGCTACGACCGTCACACCATACGGCGCCTCGACGGGTGCGGCGCGCGGATATTCCCACACGACACGTGGTGGCACGACGATCACCGGTGGCGCCGCTGCCGGAAGGGCCGTTGGTCCTCGCGGAGGAACAGCCGGCGGCGCGGCGAAAGGGGTGAAGGTCACGACTCCCAGCGGCCAATCGTACTATCGCGGGACCGCACGCGGTGGAGCTGTCGGTCCGAACGGAGGCGTTCGCGTCGGCGGGACTCGAGCTGCCGGAACGTCTGGGCCGTACGGAGCGCGTGGCGGCTCGGTCACTCGTCGGGCCGGCGTGACGCCTGGCGGTGCTGTCGTCGGCAGCCGCACGGCGAGGGGATATCGCCGGTTCCCGACGGACGCAGGACTGTCTCGCTACACTCGCTCGACCGTCCGAACCACCGGATACTACGGCACTCGATATCGCTCGCGAACGGTCGTGCGAACCCAAGCCGGTTATGTCCGTCGTAGTTTCGCATATGGGAACGCCTTCTCGGTGGGGTGGTATCGGCGTTATCCCCGAGCATGGCGTCCTGTTCGATGGCGATATCCCACTGTTTGGTATCCGTGTACGTGGGCTGTCCTTTATCCCTGGGTCGGTTATCCTGCTCAACCGATTTATTATGACTATGGCACGACCGTCGTGTATCAAAATAACGACGTCTACGTCCAAGGCGAACCGGTCGCGACTCAGGAGCAGTATACGCAACAAGCAACGAACATTGCGAACGTGGGCAGGACGACGAAGGTCGCCGAGCAGGACGAATGGCAACCGCTCGGCGTGTTTGCGATGGTCCAAGGCGACGAAAAGAATTCCAACACGGTGTTTCAACTCGCGTTGAACAAGAAAGGAATCATCCGCGGAAACTATTACAGTGGATTAAGCGACGTGACCCTCGAAGTCTACGGCTCGGTCGATCCGAAAACTCAACGGGCGGCGTGGACCATCGGCGACAAGAAAAGTCCGGTGTTCGAAGCGGGCGTGGCGAACTTGACGAAGGAAGAAGCCCCGATGCTCATGCACATGCCCGACGGACAAACGCAGCAGTATCTTCTCGTGCGGCTTAAAGACCCAGAGAAGAAGGACTCCTGAGAAACAGTGGCCTGCGTTCATCGAATTGGGTGGACGCGGGCTCGATCACTGGCCTCCGCCAATGGCAGGCAAGAAGTGCACTTCGGCATCTTCGGGGACGTGGTGAATCAGTCCCATCGTAGCCACTTCGTTCCCGATCGTCACGGCAATCCCCGGCCGCATTCCCTTCCCGTCGCAGAGCCTCGCCTTGATACCCGGATAAAGTTTGTCGAGTTCTTCGATGACTTGCCCCAGAGTTTTGCCAGCCACGGTGACCTGTTCGGTGTCGTTCGTGAGGCGTTGCATTTGGGCGGGAATGTAGACGGTCGGCATGGGAAAATCTCGGGGAGTTTCGATCTTGGGAACCGTGGTTTAGACATTATTCGATTGGGTGGTTTGGCACCAGCCCGAAGTCTCTCTTCCAAGCCCCCTTGATCGGTTTTCGTCAACAAGGGTATAACTTGCTTCGGCTGTCTGGATCCTTATTCTACGCAGGGCACCGAGAAACAGGGAAACGGAGAGAAGGACCAGTATCGGCATCAAGACCTGTGTTCCTTTTCGAAGCCGAACGTATGAATCCGTGCGGCTTTGAAACAAGATCACAAACCCCAAGTCCTTCCAGCAGGAGGCGAAACCCATGAAGCGATGGCCCGTCCAAATTCTTTTCGGCGCCGTAACCTTCCTTCTGATGGTGAGCCTGTTGCCAGGCCAACAGAATCCAGAACCGCCTGCCCCTCGTCAACAAGAGAAGACGCGAGTCCGACCGCAGACACTACCTTCTCGCCCCGCTCTTCCGTCGACGAAGCTCGTGACCACGAGAAAGAAACACGATCTTTCGAAACTTCATCTTCTGGAGAGGCGTATGTATCAAAGTGCCCTCTCGGGCTCACGTTGGCTCTTGAATTTCAATCGCCCGAGTGGACGATTTCTCTACGGATACGTGCCATCGTTGCGGCGTCCGCTCGACGGCGAAAGCTATATCTTCCAGGCCAAAGCCGCTTTTGCCCTCGCCCGAGCTGCTAGTTTCTTCGGGGAAAAGAAGGCGAGTGCGGTGGCTCGCCAGGCCATCCTGACGTTGATGCTCGAGACGAAGAAACCGCACAAGAATGGGCCCGTCCGGCACACAATATTTCCGAACAGCTCCGTGAACCGACTGGCAGCCGCGTCTTGGCTCGTGTTGGCCATCCACGAACTACCGGAACCGGGTGCCGATTTGCTGGAGGAATCCGAAGAACTTTGCAACTACATCCGGTCGCAGCAACTCACCGACGGCTCGATGTGTTGTACGGGGACCCCACGCAACGCAGCTGGCAACGACAACGTTCCTGGGAGCCGAGAATACGCCGGACAGGCCCTCTATGCTCTGGCCCGAAGCCTGCGACACCGGACCGACAAAAAGCAGAGTTGGAAGCTCCCCGTCATCCAAAAAGCCTTCGTGTATTATCGAAAATCTTGGCGGGCGAACAAATCGATGGAAATGGTGCCCTGGCACAGTGCCGCCTACGCCGAGGCCTACTTGCGCACCAAAGAGAAAGCCTACGCCGATTGCGTCAACGAAATGAACGACTGGATTTGTACGCTCCAATACAAACAAGCCACGGCCCAAAATCTCCAGTGGTATGGTGGCTTCCAAGGTTGGTCCGGAAAGCAACGGGTTTTTGAAGATCCAACGATTCACTCGGCCATTTACATGGAAGGGTTGGCCCAAGCCGTGCGTGTGGCTCGGGCGAGGGGCGACGTCCAACGCCACGACAATTACCGCGGAACGATGTTCCGCTGTGGTCAATTCCTGGGTTTGTTACAATACACTGCTACGAATACAGCGCACTTCCAGCCGCGTTTCCGGGACCTGCTTGTGGGCGGATTTCATTCCTCACACCAGGACGGTATTTTGCGACTTGACTACACTCAAGAGGCCGTCAGCGGTTTGGTCGTATACTTACGAGACGTCGCGAGGGTGAAGTGATGTGAGGCCCTGTCGACCAGAGCAGCTGGTCGATTTGCGAGAAATTCGAACACACGAAAGCTTTTGCTGCGAAGCAGCGGAAAGTTTTCCAGAAAGCTTTTGCTGCGAAGCAGCGGAAAGTTTTCCAGAAAGCTGCCAAACGGCTTCGCAAGAACTATATTACCTACTGATTTATCTTCGCGCGGTGGGGTTGCTTTTTTGTTTGCCCTCGTCATTGAGATTTCGTTTTCAAGAAATCGTGCGACCCTACCCCGTCTGACTTCATTTGGATACCCATGAGCGAACAACGTCATTCTCCCCCCCGTCCTCGATGCCGCAGTCTGCCAGGTGTTCGCATTCTTTCTTCCGGAAGCTATGTCCCCGATGCGGTCGTCAGCAACGACCACTTGCACGAACGCCTCGGATTCGATTCGGACTGGATCGTCAAACGCACTGGCATTCTCGAACGACGACATGCCTTGCCGCACCAGGCGACGAGCGACCTTTGTCACGAAGCCTCGGTGAAGTGCATCGAACAGGCGGGCGTCGATCCGAAGGACATCGATTTGTGTCTCGTCGCGACTTTTACTCCTGACATGTCGTTTCCCTCGACGGCGTGTTTGCTCCAGGACCGCTTGCAACTCAACTGTCCGGCGGTCGACATGCAGGCCGCGTGTGCGGGCTTTATGTATGCGTTGATCACAGGCGCGGCGTATGTGGCTTCGGGAGCAAGCGACCTGGCGTTGATCGTCGGCGGCGACTGCAATTCGCGAATTCTGAATCCCGACGACATCAAGACGTATCCACTCTTCGGCGACGGAGCTGGTGCCGTCTTGCTCACGAAAGGCCGACCCGATCAGGGTATCTTGAGCTACAGCATGGGCGCCGACGGAAGCGGCGGCGATTTGCTCAGCCGTCCCGCTTGCGGAAGCCGAATGCCTCCGAGCGCCGATTTGCTCGAACAAGGCATGCACTACATGTACATGGACGGTCGAGCCGTCTTCCGCTGGGCCGTCGCGATCTTGTGCGACACCATCCAAGACGTCCTCAACCACGCCGAAATCCAACCGAACGACGTGGACCTGTATATTCCGCACCAGGCAAATATTCGTATCATCAATGCAGGAATCGACGTCCTCGATATTCCCCGTTCGAAGGTCTTCAACAACCTCGACAAATATGGCAATACGTCCGCGGGGTCGATTCCGTTGGCGTTAGATGAAGCTATTCAAGAAGGCCGCGTCGAACCCGGAAATCTCATGGTGATGAGTGGCTTCGG
>CAYYUU010000721.1:0-4713 GCA_964474955.1 uncultured Alcaligenaceae bacterium
ACTCACACCGGGATTGCAAAATGCCAAGCAATAAACGGGCCGGACAAAGCTGGATATTTACCAGAGCTCGGAGCGGATACCGTTTGGTTTGGTGACAGTTGGAGGTCATCCGCAGGCATTTTCTACAAGCCTGAAGCGCCAGCGAAGGTTTGTCCTTCGCTGACGCTTCAGGCTTGTAGCAATGTGCCCAACCCAAGCGTGAACCGCTCTGATCACCCCTTTCCAACGTCGCGTCTGCGTCTCTTTGACTCTCTTATGAGTTGGGGGCGATCGATATACTGTTCCTATGCGCTATCCGAATCGAAACCGAAACATCCCGTGAACACCTCGGCGCTAGGTTGAGACCGAACACAAACGAAGTGGAGGCTTAGAACGAATTATAAGAAATGCATCCGGATCGTGCTGCCGAAAATGGGAAAGCTAACGCATCCGGCTGTGGCACGACTCGTGCTTTCGTGCCTACGAAGGACTGTGCCAAAGGGCGTTCATGGGAGGAAAGAATTTCCGAGGGAAGTCAACGTTGCACAGGAATCCTGCCTCTTGTCCGTTGAGCAAGCATCCTGCCTCCTCAAGAAAGAATGCAAGGACTGAGTGTGCTCGACCCAAACGGGATGCGCTCTATTGTTGTCAGTTTTGAGGTTTTGTCGTTTGCCGATGGCCAAAGCATCCAGTTTTCCTCTACTCGACCAACCAGTAAGGACAGGCGAAACCAACAAGAATGGTTCCAATCGGTGGCGTGCTCCGTATACAATTTCAGCTTACGGGCTTTCGTCCTCATCCTCCCTCTGATGGACTTCTCGCAAACTCCGAATACTTGGAATCGCCATGGACCGCCAACCCTACAACACCCCTCCTCGCCATTGGCCTCCCCAAATGAGTCCTGTGTGGGTTAGCCTATGCCGACCACTTCGCCGACGTATCCTGATAAAGAAGCAAAGGATGGTCCGAATCGACGTCGAAGGTGTTGAATCGCTCCGCGAAATCACACGGCAAAACTCGGGCATATTGATCACCCCCAACCATTCCTTCCATTACGATTCGTTTGTGTTGTGGGAAGCCGCACACAAGGTCGGTCGTCCTTTTCATTTCATGGCGGCGTGGCAAGTCTTCGCCTTGAGCACTCGTTTAGAACGCTGGTGGCTCCAGAAACACGGGTGCTTCAGCATCAACCGCGAAGCCAACGACATGCAGGCGTTCCGACAGGCCGTACGAATTTTGCAAGAGTCGCCTTACCCACTGGTGATTTTCCCCGAGGGAGAAATTTACCACATCAATGACAGGACCACGCCGTTCCGCGAGGGAGCCGCTGCCATCGCTCTCGCCGCAAGTCGAAAGTCCAAGCGTCCGGTGTATTGCGTCCCGACCGCGTTGAAGTGTTGGTATTTGCAAGACCCGACGCCCGAACTCCACACGCTGCTCGACCAACTCGAAGAACGCCTGACCTGGCGACCAAGTCGAGAGTTGTCCCTTCAACAACGGGTCTACCGTGTCGCCGAAGGATTGGTGTCGCTCAAGGAAATCGAATACCTCAAACACACACGCGCCGGGACGGTCCAAGAACGATGTCGGTTTCTCGTGGAGGAACTGCTGAGTCAGAAGGAAGCCCGCTACGGCAAAAACAAGGGCGATCTTCCCGTCCCCGAACGCGTCAAGGAAGTGCGGCGGGCGATCATTGAACTCGTCGAAAAAGTCGACACCGACGAAGCGACAAAACAACTCGGTCATGAAGACATGGAGGATCTACATCTTGTCGTGCAGCTGTTCAGTTACCCAGGCGATTACATGAGCGAAAATATGTCGATCGAACGGGTGGCCGAGACACTCGACAAACTTGAGGAAGACCTGTTTCAAAAGTCCATACCCAGCGCTCGCGGAACTCGTCGGGTCGTCGTTCGCTTTGGCGAACCAATCCTCTTACCGCAAGAAAAACAAAAGCGAACTGCCGTGACCGAATGGACGCAACGTCTGCAACAGGAAGTCCAAGGGTTGCTCGACGCACTGAACGCCGCAAACAATGGCCGACCGACGACCACACCGATCCCGTCTGGCTCCTCGAACAAGTAGCGACGAACGCATGTTGATCATTCCCGTCTTGGACATCCTGGGTCGTCAAGTCGTCCGCGGCATTGCTGGCGAACGGCAAAACTATCGTCCGATTGTGAGCCCCTTGACGAAGTCGACAGACCCTCGCGATGTAGCAACCGCCATCCGAGATCAATTCGGCCTCTCACGATTTTACGTCGCCGACCTCGATGCGATCGCCGGCAACGCTCCCGACTTCGACATTTACGATCGACTCCAAAACGCAGGTTTCGACCTTTCCGTGGATGCAGGCCTTCGGTCGATCGAACAAGCACGAACTCTTCAAAAAAGTTCGGTCGCGGGAATCATCGCGGCTCTCGAAACGCTTCCCGAATTGTTCACGCTGGAGGAATTGGTAAAGGTTGTTGGACCAGACCGGTTGACCTTCTCGCTTGATCTCAAAGGTGGCGTCCCGGTCGCATCAACTGGTTGGGACGGCCAACGCCCGGCGAAGATCGCAGAACAAGCGGTCGGCGTTGGGGTTCAGAGGATGATCGTCCTCGACATTGCACAGGTCGGCACAAATAGCGGGAATGCTTCCGAGGACTTGTGCGCCGAACTCATTCAGACATATCCCGATTTGGAAATAATCACGGGCGGAGGAGTACGCGGACTCGCGGACCTCCAACGACTTCAACGATGCGGCGTGAAGGGAGTGTTGATTGCTTCCGCTCTCCACGATGGAAGACTGACTCCTGAAGATCTGGCAGGTTTGATGATTGGTGATCCGGAATAGCGGACGAGAGACGAGAGACAAAATTCGAGGGACAAGAGACGAGAGGAAAAAGATATGAAAGCGTCGGCTTAGCGGACGCACTCCATCACAAAACGAAAACCAAGACAGGCCACTTTTCGTGGGGCAGTTGGATGAGTAAATGTCGGATATCTGGTTGTTCAGAGAGTCGTCTTTCGCGGAGCGAAAGCCCCCCTATCTTCTGCGCCCATTTGCGGAGCGAAAGGCGACACTCCAAAACGAAAACCAAAGCACGGAAGACTACAACCAAGGTGGGCGAGTTTCCAGATCACCATCCAACTGGACAACTGTATTCCCACGCTTTACAATCGGAGAAAAGAAAAAAATTCACAAAGTATCGTCACGGAATTGGGATGATGTGCCCGTGGCAAATCAAGACGTCAGCGTTGACCAATTTTTGCAAGCAATCGTGAAAAGCGGTCTGCTGTCGCGAGAACGACTCCTCGAAGCACTCTCGGCCGTGCCCGAGCAGAAGCGCGGCACCGCCAAAGCTCTTGCCGATCACCTCGTTCAACTCGATCTTTTGTCGGCCTTCCAAGCCCAAAAACTACTCAAGGGCGTAAGCATCGGCCTCGTCATTGGGCCGTATCAACTCGTCACCCCGATCGGTCGCGGTGGGATGGGCACGGTGTATCTGGCACGCGACACTCGAAATGATAGAAACGTCGCCCTGAAAATCCTCCCGCCTCGCAAGGCCCGCGAAGAAGCTCGGATGCTGGCTCGATTTCAACGCGAAATGGACATCAGCCAGCGCGTCTCTCACCCACACCTGGCGCGGACGTATGATACCGGCGAATTTCGTCAGATCCATTACATCGCGATGGAATACATTCCGGGATTGAATCTCTATCGTCGAGTCATGCAACATGGTCCATTGGCCATGGCCGAGGCGGCTCGCCTGTTCGCCCAGATTGCGTCGGGGCTCGATCACGCCCATAACCAGGGCGTGATTCATCGCGACCTAAAGCCATCGAACATTATGATCACGCCGTCGGGGAATGCGAAGGTTCTTGATCTCGGGCTCGCGTTGATCGAGGGTGAGGTGCATCACGACGCGCGTGTGGTGGGCGGCAAAGGATACGTCGTCGGCTCGATGGACTACATCGCTCCGGAACAAACGAAAGATCCGGTCGGGGTCGATGGCCGTGCGGATGTGTATGGCATGGGGTGTACGCTTTACTTCGCCCTGACGGGGCAACCGCCGTTTCCTGGCGGGACGGCCAAGGAGAAGATGAAGAAACATCGCGAAGTGCCGCCACCGCCGCTGCGCCAGTTCGTCCCCGGGCTCCCGGACGGATTCACGGCGGTCGTCGAAAAGATGATGGCCAAAAAAAGGTCCAAGCGATATCCCACCGCCCACGCTGCCCACAAGGCGCTGTTACAGTGGGCCACCGCCGAAGTGGCCATTGTCGCACAAGTCGTGGATGACTCGACCGTCGACCAGGCCGTCAAAGAGCTTCAGCACCAGGAAGTATCCGAGGACTTCGTGGAAGAACCCATCCTCGGGAACACGATCGACGACGGAGAGGCACCGACGGACAAATCGGAATTGCCTGGCTGGGTACAACTCGCAGACGAGCCGAAAGGGTGGGCGTGGATTGCACTTGCGGTCGGGGCGTTTTGGGCGGCTCTGATTTTGGTCATCCTCTTGTTGGCTCTGTTTCGATAAAGCAGATGCCTGCAAGTTGGTTCAGACCAACGAAAAATCCCGCACGCGCAATGGCCCGCCGGGATTCGTCATGTGTAGGAATAGTTGGCTTTCGAACGGCTCAAGTCATCGGAAATCGTACGGTTTCACGGTGTACGAGTAGTTCGACTTTTGCTCGGTGACCTGGTCGTGCAAGGTGGACTTGGCGAAGGTCCGGTGGGCGAAGCGA
>CAYYUU010000722.1:0-4708 GCA_964474955.1 uncultured Alcaligenaceae bacterium
TGACCGATTTGTGACCAAAACGTGCGGACAACAACCTATTATAGCGACTGTTGGGAGCGCAAAGAGGTTCACCACAAACGAAAGAAACCCCGGAAAAACCGGGGTTTTGTGGTGTTTTCGAGCTGTATTGCGGGCGCCCTGAAGGGAATCCTAAATCCAGCGCGTCTGCCAATTCCGCCACCTCGGCGTTGTGATTTGGTAAAGAGTTGTATCGATCCGTCCAGGTCGAGGATCTCGCTTGGGACCGAGTCGTGCCCAGACGACGCTTGATTCACCACCGTATCAGTGTAATCCACAAACCCCTCGGGGGCAAGAGCCGCAAGGGCACTGAACCGGGTCTCGTGCTTCACGGACTCAGGACCGAAGGTACATCCGGCGGCAGAAGATGCCTTGCGACCTGGACATCAAGGAGCAGGGGGTTCGAGCCACTTCCCGTCGCGGTAGACGCACTTGCGAGGATTGATTTGGGTGACGTTTTCCAATGTCAATTCGCGGACGGGAGCCGAGTCAGCAATGACTTGGGTCGCCCAGGAGGAAATACGCTTGGTCGTCTTGGTCGACTGTTTCGTTTCGAGGTGGAGTTCGGCTCGGACGATCTTTCGGAGCTGAGTCACTTCGAGTTGCTGAGCGACTCCCCGGCCATTGCAATTCCCACAGACGATTCGTTTGTTGCCAGAACAGTCACCACACAGTCTTCGATTTACGATCCCCTTGCCTTTGCAAGTCCGGCACTGGATCGCCCCAAAACCCTTGCACACACATTTCATCTTCAGGCAAAGGCGACGGAACTCGTGGATGCTGAAGAAACCAGGGACGTTTTCGAAGCATTCGGCAACGCCCTTTTCATCGACCTTGTCCAGGGCCTCGCCCACCTTCCCCGATCGTAAGGCGCGCAATGCCTCTCGGAAATCGTCCCAGGGTAAATCCTTCTTGGCGTTGTTGGCCAAGGGATTCGAAGTGAGGAGGGCCGGATCTCGTTTCGGGTCACTGAGGTAAGCGAGGGCACGAATTCGTTTCTCCTCCGCAGAGTTCTGCGAAACCATGGCCAGGGCCACAAGGCATTTGGTTTTCTGCGCACCGGACGACCCAAAGGCGGCAATCACGTACAACCGGCGCGCGAGACCTTTGGCCTCGGGGTCGTTGTATTTCTCGGCCCGTTTGGCGAATTCGTCCGCTTGGTCCAAGTACGTCTTCGCCTGGCCTGGGCGGAGCAAAGCAAGCCGTTTCCGATTCACTCGGTAAAGGATGTCCACGTCGCTGAGCTGGAACGTCTTTTCGGCGGTCTTGCTGCCAGGCTCGGTGACTTCGACAAGAAGCGTACTTTTCGTTTCGGAAACCAACTTGCCGCGAAGGATCGTTTTGGTCTTCTTGATTTTCAGGACGATTGCCGATCCGTCTGCCGGGAAAGCGAGCGCACACAGGAAAGCAAGAAGTGGAACGACATACGAAAAGCGAGACATGGAATGCTCCGTTGATGATGGATGGTGAGTTGGTTCCTTTGCCACAGCGATAAAGCAAGCCCCTGAAGCTAAGAGACGGCGGATGAACAGGGTGTCGTTTTTTGTAAGGTGCGACAAGCGTCAGCGAAGGCACACTCAAAAGCCAATGGTGTGCCATCGTCGCAAGCTCCTCGTCACACCCCACTCAGTCCTGCTTGTGTAGGATTAACCAGAGCCGGAGGAGATGCCGTTCCCCGTCGCGTAGCTGAGTCAATACCCGATCGATTTTCGCATCTGCAGCTTGAAGCTCTCGTTGGATCGAAGCGACTTGGTCGGCGCGAGTTGGTCGGCTGATGCGGACGTGGAGTGCGAGTAACCGGAACCACTGCCTTTGCAGGGCAACGGTCTTGGACAAGTCCTTGTCATCGATGAATTTCGTCACTCGTAACCGGTCTTGCACGTCTGCCAGGAGTCGCTGGTCTTCCTGCTTGAGATTCTGGTTTTTGAGACGTGCGGCGAAGTGCTGGATAAGGGTCGCCAACATTTCGGAGGGACCGGCGTTGTGGGGAAGTGATGCTTTCTTGATCCCCAGTGCTTGCCCCTGCTGGAGATACAATTTTGCCAGTTCGCGGGAGGCAGCATCGGCGTGGTTCGGAGCTTTCAGGCCACCGAGGACGTCGCGCAGAAGTAGGATGCGGGCTTCTCGCTTCCAGCCCTTTTCGTTGCGGAGAACGATTTTCTTCTCGAGCAACGCGGAAAGGACTTCTTCGACTCTGGTCCGGAAGAGCATGGCCTTCGTCGAGAGGTAGTCGACGCACGCAAGTTTCAACTCGCGGGATTCCTTGATTTTGCTCGTCCTGAGACTTTGCATCTTCGAGTCGAATTCGTTCTTCTGCTTGTACTCCAAGAGGTACTCCGCCAACACGCGACCGATGGCTGGATTGAGTTTGCCGTCGGAGAGCGAGGCGAGTCGCTGGAAGGCTTGCGTCCGAGCAAAGGCCGACGTCCGCCATTTCAGTTGGCGGATCAACGGCAACAACTCAGACATCTTGACCTTTTGCGGCTGTTGTTGTGGAGCGACCAGTTGGCCAGGCATGGGTCCGAACAAAGGAGCCGGCGCGGGGAAGGCGCCCCCTGGTCGGATGGTAATCGTGTAAGGTCCGTACGATCGACGATACGACGTGGCTCGGAGTTGGTAGTTGCCAGAGACAGGGCAGGTGAAATAAATTCTCGCCTGATTTCCTGGGCCACCATCGTCGTCCGACCGCAGGAGCACACCGGTCGGTGATTCGAGGTAAAGATACGTATCGTAAGGAGCCCTCATGTCGATGACGTAGCGGTGCCCAGTGATCATCGGGACAACGTGCGTATGTCCCCGACAGCGCAGACGTCCCCGGTATCGGTCGAGTGGGCTCCTGGTCGAGAGAGCCCCTCGAAGGACCGGAGGAGGGCCTCCCGGTGCGGGACCCGGAACGGGATTTGGATTCGCCGGGTTGGGTTCCTCTTTCGGAGTCTTCGTTTCTTTCTTTTTCGTTGGAACTAACGAAGGGGGTGTTTTCAGCTTCTCCAATTCGCCCACGTTTGGCGGGCTGTGGGCCAGCATCGAACCAAGCGTGGAAGCATGAGCCAGGTAAAGTGTTTCCTGGAGCATGTGATCGGTTTGGTCTGGTTTGATTTTGGACTTTTGGGATCGCTGACCCGCCAGCGCCAGGAAGTACCTCTGGTTTTTTACGACCGCGATCATGCCTTCGGCTTTCGCTTTTTGGGACATTCCAGGCTGGATCGGAATGGGAATTCCTTTCGTGAGGGTCGGTTCGATGGCAGCGGCTATCTGCGGTGACGCATTCCGATATCCATTCAACACGGTCTCCTTCAATTCCAGGTTGAACTTCGGAAATGCCTTGGAGAACATCGGCACCAGGAGTTTAGGATCGACTTTCGGTTGGCTCAACACTTGAACGAGTAAGTCCGCTCGGGCGTCACGTCGAGTCCGCTCGGGCAGGAACGGAGCAGCCGTGGCGTCCAGGTCATCGAATACTTCCAGAGCCGTGTTGGGGTCGCTCGCCGCCGTGATCAACACGTTCTTCAGAAACCGCTTGCACATGGTCGTGTGGACGCTCTCGAGGAGGTCTTCTTCCTTGGCCTTCAAGTCGATTGGCTCTTCAAGCTGTTTCTCGATTTCGAACCGAAGGTCATCCCGTCGCAACTCCGGTAGCTGGGGATGTTTGAGGGCCGCGACGGCGGCTCGCGCGTACCACATCCGACGTGGAAAGTTGGCCGCATCGCCTTTGTGAATTTTGTATCCGTGTTTCGGAAACTTGCCGACAAGCGTCGTCCGGAGTCCTTCGGCGTTGAAGTCGGACGGCTCTCCGGCATAGCAACCGGCGATGAAACGAATCAAGTGCGGCCGGGCATCTTGGCTGGGATAAAAATCATCGGGCAGTTTCTTGACCGTGAGGGCGTGATAGGCTTTGTCGCGGGTGAGATTGTCGTCGATGCTCAGATCGTCGAATGTTTGTTTGTCCTTCGGAAAAGTCGTTTTTAGACTGGCCAACGCCTCTTCGAGCCCGTCGACTTTTTTCCACCAATGGTTGAGCTTCTTCTTTTCGTCGCCGTTATTCTCTTCTTCGTTTGGTTCGGGCTTGGTGTTGCCCGGCGACTCGGGGTCGGTGGAGTTTTCCGCGACCTGTTGAGGCTGTTGTTTCGGCATGCTGGCCCAAATTCCCAGTCCCAGAGCGAGAACCAACACGGGCACGAGAATCAAGCCAGCGTAAAGGAGAGTCTGATTGTTGGCGGCCGTTTTGGTTTCGCGGGCGCTCGCAATCAAACGGTCTATGACTTTTCGATCTTGCCCAATCTGGTGTGCTGCGGAGTACAAACCCTGGAGGGTCTGGACGTCTGGCTTGCCCGCCTGGACTGCCGCTTCGACTTGGTCTTGGAGTCGCTGATACGCCTCTTTCTCGTTGGCTATCGGAACGCCCATTTGGTTAGCGACTCCCATCACGATCTTGACGGCCGCATCCTGGGGTAGCTGTGTTTGGTGGGCGGCACACGCAAGAAGTTTTCGTTTCAAGCGAGGCGTCAGAATCCCTTCCCTCTTGACCTCCATTTCGACGACGTCACGAAAACTGGCCTTCTCATCACCTTTGTTGGCGACGCTCATGCCACTAGCGGGTTTCTTGGTTTGGAGCATCGCCATGGCCTTACACAGTTGGGTTGGCGTGAGCCCTTGTTGAGTCCCCAGAGTTCGGATGTCGTCGAGGGCCTTG
>CAYYUU010000723.1:0-4700 GCA_964474955.1 uncultured Alcaligenaceae bacterium
AGTTGCGTGCCAAATCGTTCGCCGGCTCGGCGGTCGCGATCGTCTCCGGGTTGGACCTTCAACTCGGCGAGCGGTTGTCGGACCTTGATCTTGACCGAATTGCGACACGCGAGCCCGAGCGACGCTAATCGTAATAACGCCTCCGTGTCGGCTGACAGGTCGTCGTCAATGAGTGATTCGTCGGCTTCCGGATAGTCGCAATGGTGGACGCTTTCTTTCATGACGTCGTCGCTCTTGAGGTTCTGGAACATTGCTTCCGTCAAGAATGGTATGACCGGTGCGCATAACTTTGTGAGTGTCATCAACACTGTGTAGAGCGTTTGGTAGGCGGCGAGTTTGCTCGGCCCCTCATCTTCCCAGAAGCGGCGTTTGTTGCGGCGCACATACCAGTTCGAAAGCCGGGCTTCGACGAAATTCTCCGCCTCTAAACAAAATGCTTGGACGTTATAAACGGGGAATTCCTTATGCGCTTTCTGGATGAGTTTTTGTAAGTCTGACAGAATCCACTGATCGACGTCCGGTCGTTCGGAGACGGGAACTTGCGGGGCTGTCGGGTCGAAGTTATCGATACGAGCTAACTCGCAGAAAAACTTATATGTGTTGATCAGCTTATCAAAGAACTTATTCTTGATCTCCTGAGCAGGCTTTGGACCAAAATTGATATTATGTGTCGGGTTATGTCGACAATAAAGCCAACGCACCACGTCGGCACCCATTGGAGAATGGGCTTCGCGGATTCCTTTATCATCGGTAAACGTGTAACCTTCCTCGGCGGCTCCTTCGAATGGGATCGAGTTTCCGGCTGACTTATGCATCTCACGCGCATATTGATCACGAACTAATGCGTGACCTAATAGTGTTTTGAATGGTGCCCGTCCTTCCATCATCGTGCTCATGGTGAGGAGCGAGTAGAACCAGTTCCGGAATTGTCCGGGGAAACATTCGGTGATGAAGTCTGCCGGGAACCACTTTTTCCAATACTTGCGATCGGTGTTATATTTCATCGTCGAATATGGAACGATACCGGCATCGAGCCATGGATTCCCGACGTCCGGAATACGGGACATCAAGTTGCCATTCTTGGGGTTCTTGATCTTGACTTTGTCGATCCACGGACGGTGCGGAGTGCGACCTTCGAGATGTTCTATTCCTTCGACGGCGCGTTCCTTGAGTTCTTCCATCGAACCGATGACTTCGAAGTCTCCGGTCTCTTCGTCGACCCAGATTGGCAGAGCGAGTCCCCAGAATCGTTTCTTGGAGATCATCCAGTCGCCCATGTTCTTGAGCCAGTCGAGTTCTCGCTGTAATCCGAATTCGGGGATCCAACGGATATCGTGACAGATCTTCATGATCTCCTCACGCCAACTCATATTGATGAACCACTCATCAACGAGACGGAATAACACCTCGGACTTACAACGCCAACAGTGCGGATAACTATGCGGGTACTTTTCGACTGCGAACAGAACACCCTTCTCAGTTAAGTTGTCCAGAATCCAGTCGGTCGTTGCATGGTCCGTTGCAAGTTTGCCAGTCAGTTCGCCGAATCCTTCGACATATGTTCCGAAATCGTCGAGAGGGGCGACCGGTACAAGCCCATGTTCTTTGCCAAGTTCGAAGTCGGCCGCACCACATCCGGGGGCGATGTGGACGATACCCGTACCTTCCTCTTCGCCAACATCCTTCCACGGGATGATGCGGTGGAGTTCCTTCGCTGACTTTTCCGGTCCCCAGTTTTGTTGTTTGACGACGCGGGCGATCTCCGAAGGCGATCCGTAATTATGTCCTTGGGCTTCGAGTTCGTCGAATGGCCCGTCGTAGGTCCAACCGATCATCTCTTCGCCCTTGACCTCGCCTTCGATTTCAAACGGGCCCTTTTCTTTAAAGACCTGTTCGAGCGGCTTGAGCTTCGGCACCCCCTCGACCCATTCGCCTTTGTTGCGGTTCTTGAAAGCGTTTTCTTTTCGTTTGGCAGTGAACGCACACTTGGAGAAGTAATAGAGTGCGTCGCGTTGGCTGTCTTTGATGTATGTCAACTCAGGATTGACGGCAGCTCCCACGTTGGAACTCAAAGTCCACGGGGTCGTCGTCCAAACGAGCAAATTCTCGCCAGGTCGCTCTCGTAATGGGAACTTCACGAAGACAGCACGGTGGGCAACCATCTTGTAGCCTTCGTGCATCTCCATCTGGGCGAGCCCGACTCCGCACCGGGCACACCACGGCATCGCGTCATAACCTTTGTAGATCAAGCCCCGATTATGGCACTTCTTGAGGAATGCCCAGATGGTATAGTTGTTCTCCTCAGACATCGTGAAGTAGCTTTTTCGCTCGCCGGGCGGTTTGGCCCAGTCTTCGTCCGTGCGGTCCCAGTCCATCCAGTATCCGAGGCGGATCGATTGGTCAGTCTGGACGCGAGCGAATTTGTTGACACGGTCCTTGCAGAGTTGCACGAACTTGTCGATGCTAGCGAATTTGTCGCCAGGGACGAGGTTCTCGATGTCGCGTTTGGACTTGAGCGCGAGTTCCTTTTCGACTTCGACCTCGACCCAAAGGCCCTGGCAGTCGAAGCCGTTTTGGTAGCGTTGGTCGTGGCCCGTCATGGCGTGAAAACGCTGATAGGCGTCTTTGTATGTGCGGCCCCACGCATGGTGTACGCCCATCGGATTGTTCGCGGTAATCGGCCCATCAAGAAACGACCAAATCTTCTTGCCGCGATTCTTCTCGCGGAGTTTCTCGAACGCCCCAATCTTGTCCCAAAATTCAAGGACGGAGCGTTCCTGGGCGGGTAAATCGACTTGCGAATCAACCTTCTCGAATGGCATTGTTCGTCACCTGTGTTACTCGATCGGACGTCAAACGTTTGACGGTATTCTAGCAGAATGGACAGGATTTGGACGGTCGGGGTTCGAAGCTATCAGAGACGTTGAATTCCGTATGGATCGAACGCCATATCGTTTCCGATGATCGGAACGTTTTCCACCTGGGCCTGAGCAACCAGCAACCGATCAAAGGGATCTTTATGGTGGAATGGGAGCGAGGCGACAACAGCGGTGTGTTGTGGCTCGATGGGGAGAATGACGAAGTGGTAGGTGTTCAAGCAAACGTCGATAAAGTCTTGGTAAGGCTGGTGTAACTGCAGTTTCCCGATGCTCACCTTGATGGCGATTTCCCAGTAGGAAGCAGGACTGAGAAGGATTTCATTCGCTGGATCTTGGATCAGTGCGCTTGCAGTCGGACTCAAACAGGGATCATTCAAGGCGTACCAAAGAAGCGTATGAGTGTCGAGCAAGAGCCTCAAGGCATATACTCCTCAAAGTCTTTCAGGTGGTCATCGTCATCCGCAACGATCGTAATCATGCCCTGGCATAACCCAGGACCTGGGCGAGTTCGTTTGGGTGCATAAGGCAGAAGTTTTGCGACCGGTTCTTCTCCATCGAGAATGATGATTTCTTGGCCGGGCTGCAGGTCTTTGAGCAATTCTCGAAGTCGGCTTTCTGCGTCGGTGATGGAGATGGTCTGGGTCATGGAACCTAGCGCTCGCTGAGGGAAAGGAAGATCACACGACTAACGGTATTCTAGCAGAATGGACAGGATTTGGACGGTGGTTCTCTCTGCATTGCGTGGATGGATACAATGGAAGAAATCAAATGATTACAAGTGATTTCTCCGACGGGTGTGAAAGAGGTAACCCATGACTCCAGCTACCCTCGAAACGCAAAGCCGATCTCTTTTGGCGGAAGCAGAACGGTTAATATCGCAAAACATCCTTCGGTCCGGATTACTGACGGGATGGGCGGCTCTCGAATCTGCCGCCAGAGATGTGTTCTCGCGCGAAGGAAAAGGTGACTTGACCCCCCAAGAACTCATTCCCAAAATCGTCGAACAGTTTGACCTGTCTGAGCGATCTGCGGATTTTCTGAATCGCTCGCTCGAGTTCCGAAATAAGCTGGCTCACGGTTCCCGAACCGACGAACCACCGTACATTGTGGTTTGGGAAGTGTTAAAGGCTGTTCGCCAATTGCTCAAAGAAATAGAACCAACAGACGAAATGGCAAATGGGAACAGGAACCTTCGCATCGTCTTTCACCCTCGGATGTTGAAGTCTTCGCTGCGTGCGTTCGCAGAACGCGCTACGGACGTGTTGCGAGACGTTGTTACAGAAGATCAGCAGACGCTGTTGGCCGAGTGGGACGTTGCCGAAGACCGGATTAACCATCAAATCGCCTTGATTTCACTCTCGGACTACTCCGGCAAAGTCTCGATAACATTCACACCAGAGGAATTCGGTGATACAGATTCCGTGCGCCAACGTTTGGGCTTCTTGTGGAGTGATCTCCTCAGAGTTCGGACGGATAAACTCATCGAAATCATGAATACTGACTAATTTGGAGTCCTCGATATGCCCGCGAAAACGAATACAGAGAAAATTGACGACGCGCTTCAAACACTTGCCGCGTTGACTGCTCGTATCGTTTTTTTAGAAGAAAGTTCGAAAGGGTTCGGGGACAGTGTTAGTGATCTGAACCAAGAACTCCGTGAAATCAGAAAACAACTCGCCGAGGCTGCTTCCGAGTGAGTTCGCCTTCATGAGAAATTGGAAGAACTTGGCCCAGTCACAGACTTGAAGGCCCGATTGTTAATGGTCGAACGAGATATCTCAGACATAAGGCGATCCAGAGACGCGTGGATCAAAAAATTCA
>CAYYUU010000724.1:0-4692 GCA_964474955.1 uncultured Alcaligenaceae bacterium
TTTAACTCTCCCCTTGTTGCCGGCAAATGCGCTTTGCGTTTCGGCGAGTAAAGCAAGGCGAGCGGAGTTGGATTCGTCGCGTTCTTCGCATCCCAAAACTTCCGACGCCAAAGGGCATTGTCGGAGAAGACAACACTTACTCGAGTGTGGCCGGGGCTTCGGGACAAAACAAAGATGGCCGTCCGATCTCCCTTTTCCGTTTTCCATTTTCCAAGTGCTAACGAAACGGGTGAGAGTCGGAATTTTCGAACGGCGCGTTTGCCGGTTTTCAGATCGATTCGTTCGAGGGTTTTGGAATCACTACAAGCAACGCACAAAGTTTTTCCGGCCTCAACCAAGATGTCTTGCGGAGACTCGCCGACGGAATAGCGTTTTCGAACGTTGTTTTTCTTGAGGTCAACTTCGACGATGGAATCGTCGGCTTCGCAACAAACCCAGAGCGTGTTGCCTGCGCGAAAAACAGCTCGCGGACTTCCACCAACAAAGATTTCGCGAACTACCCTGCCCTTCTTGAGATCGACCTCGGCAATGGTTCCGGCGGTCTCAAGAGCGACGTGGGCACAAGTGCCTTTTTGGTCGACGACGAGACCGAGTGGGTTTCGATATGAAGTCCTCGAGCCCCTCACCCACAGTGTTTCCCGCTTCGCTCGGATCTGTCCCTCTCCCCGCAAGCGGGGCGAGGGACTTTGAAAAACCGGACTCTCATTGTTTACCGTTTCCGAGTGAAAGGCGACACTCTGCGAAGCAAACAGCACCAAACTGACGATTCCAAATCCGGCAACGCTTTTGAGGAGAGTTGTCATTTTTTCTCTCCCTTTTTTGTCTCACGCGGACGCACTTTCGAATTCTCGCCCGGATAGCGGAGCACTCGGTTGGGATCACGGAAGCGAGCATAAAACGTCTTGCCGCTCCCAATCGAGGAGCACTCGAAGACGACGCGGTTTTTGCCCTTCTTGAGTTTCAGCGGAATCCGATGTTGATCGACTTGCGTTTCTCCGCGTGCTCCGAGGTAATTCTTGATTGGCAAGTTGTTGAAGAACACCATCGTCGAGGAGTTGGTTCCCAAAAGTAACGTTGTCTTCATGGCCCGCGGGGCGATCACGTCGACGACGACGAAGACCGTTTCCTTTCCGACTTTGTCGAGTTCGGGCAGGCTAAATTTGCCGGTCACCGGAAGATCGACTTTTCGCGATAGGACCTTCGCCTTGAATTTTCCGAGGAAGAGATCTCCGGCGTTGATCGTTCCTCGCCGGACGGGACCGAACACCGTCACCGATGGTGGGAATCGGTCGGCCATTGTGTAGCGGACGAGGTCGCGGAAATCTTGCACCGACATGTTGTAGGCGAGCCCCTCGGGCATGACCGACTTTTCGATCACTTTTCGCCGCTTGATGTCCTTCTTGAGCAGGACCTTGACGGCGTCGTTTTCGGTCTTGAGCGTCAGGCTCTGGTCGTCTTCATTGACGAGCAAGCCAGAGGCGAGCTGACCGCTCTTGAGTTGGACGATGTGGTTGTAATAGGGCTTTCCGATGACGCGGTTGGGGTCAATGACGTTCACGACCATGTAGTCGATCTCGCGAGATGCTCCATCGAGGTTCGGGCCGACTTTCGCCCCCTTGCCATCGAACGTGTGGCATTTCGCACATGTTTTCTCAAAGACTAAACGGCCCTGAGCGAACGACGCACCACCTCTGTCGAGTTCCGAATACATCTTGCCGATGAGTTGTTGGAGTTCCTTGGGCGTTTTGCGATAGCGGCCCCAAACGTTCTCGATTTGTTTGTTGAGCCCGGAGTCTTCGAACGATCGGATCCGCAGAATCGTGTTGTCCGAGAGAGCGGAACGAGCAATCTGGTTTTTGCCGACGTGGTCGAGGAGCATTCTCGCCCAATCCTTGCGGCTCGAAAGCAAGTTCACGATTTCGGTCTTCAGATCTTGTGGATACTTTTTCCATACGGACAAGACCCGTTCGCCGATCTGCTTGCCTTCGAAATTGGCGAGGGCACGGCACGCTTGCCCCCGGACTTTTTGTTTCTCGGCGGAGTTCGTCACCACCTCAAGGAGCAAGGCTCTGGCTCCCTTCGGTTGTGCCAACGCCAGATCCTCGATGGCCTCAACACGGTCTTCGACTTTGGCTCGTTGGTTCCGGACGATCTTCAGCGCGAGGGCGATGGCCCGTTTGTCATGAAAGTTGACGGCAAGTCTTCGGGCAAGTTGCCCGACTCGTTTTTCCTTATCGCGGACCAATGCCGGGAAAACTTGTCGCCATTCCTCCGGTGGGGAGAGTTGCCGATTCTTCAAGGCCGCGAGCATTCCTTCGAGTCCGCGGATCCGTACGTTCGAGTCATCCACTCGGCCCAGGAAACGAACACACGCCGCGAGGGCTTCTTTCTTTCCGGTCGTCGCGAGTCTTCGGAGCGTGCGAGGGACGATTTCGTTTGTCGCGAGAGGGTTGCCGGGTGCGTTGTTGGCGAGCCAATCCAAACCAGGGTTGTAGGTCTTCGCAACGCGAGGTTCGTAGGCGAGCCAGATCATGAGCGGCAAGAAACGATCATTGGCATCGTGTTTGTGGCCCATCAAATTGTGCAGGATTGGAAGGACATCTTGTTTCTTGAGGCGCTGGCAGGTGCTCGCGAGTTGTAGACGGACTTCGCGTGCCGGGTCGTCCTTGGCCATCTGCGTCAGTTGCTTGAGAAATGCCGGGGAGACTTCTCCGTCTTCTCCGAGGAACCGAACGCCCCACGAGCGAATCCAGGCGTTCTTGTGACCGAGTGCGAATTTCGCAAGTTGTTCGTCGAACGCCTCTGTCGCGCAACAAGCCCACAGAAGACGGAGTGTTTGGACGTCGTTTGTCGATTTCTTGAGGGCTTGTTTGAGCAGTTTCCGGATGTCGTCGTCTCGGTGTTCGTGCAACATTCGCTGAGCAGTTCGATACCAGTATGGGTTGTCGTTCGCAAGGAGCGAGACGAGTTCTTCCGCAGACGCCTTCGCCAAATTTTTGGCTTTGGTCGCTTTCGCGTTCTTCAGAGCGATGCGATAAATCCGACCGCGTTTCTTGTCCCAACTATCGGGGTGAGCTTGATGGCAGGGATTTTGGTCGTGCCAGTCGATGACGTAAATCGCACCGTCGGGACCCCATCGCAAATTGATCGGGCGGAAGTTTTTATCTTTCGAAACCAAGAAATCGGGAGCATGTCCGGCCAGGAACGTCGAGCCAACTCGACGGAGCGTATCGCGTTTGATCGAACAACCGTGGATGCTCCCCATGATGACGCTGTCACGATAGGCTTCGGGAACGTGTTTCCCTTGAAGGACCATCAACCCGGCGTGAGCCCAACCGCTTTCCCGATGGTGGGTGTGGTCGCAGCTTTCTGGGAGCAGACCATACGCATACGGGTTGAAACTCGAACCGGCCTGGCGTTTGTAGGTTCCGCCGGGGACCATGTGGAACAGGTGGGGAATCACACAGCACGCAAGGTGACACTGTCCCCACTGGTCAAAGTCCATTCCCCACGGATTGCTCGTGCCTTCGGCGAAGACTTCAAATTTCTTTGTCTTGGGAGTGAATCGCCAGACTGCGGCGTTGAGTCGAACGTCGCCAACTTTCGAACGTGTGAAGACCCCGTGCAGACCATAGAGTTTGCTGTCTGGACCCCACTGGAAGGTATTGAGGGTTTCGTGGGTGTCGTGGCTGCCGAAGCCTTTGAGTAGAATCTCTTGCTTGTCGCATTTGCCGTCCCCGTCGGTGTCTTGGAGGAAGAACAGATACGGCGGTGCGCCGAGATAGACGCCACCGTTGCCGACTTCGATTCCGCTGGCGAGGTCCCAGCGATGCGGGAGATTTTTTCCTTCGGCCCAGATGGTAACTTTGTCGCACTTTCCGTCGCCGTTGGTGTCTTCGAGAATCTTGATGCGGTCGCGAGGTTTCTTGCCGGGCGGAGTGCGTTTGGGATACTCGAAGTTTTCGACGACCCAGATTCGCCCGCGTTCGTCGATCGTGAAGGCAATCGGGTTAATGAGGTCCGGCTCGCCCGCGAACAACTTCGCCGTGTAGCCGTCGGTGAGTTGGAAACGTTCGACGGTTTCGGTGGGCTTGAGGTACGGCTGGCCGGATGGCTTTCGGTTATCGAATCCAAATTTCCGCTGCCCGAAGGTCGGGAGGCAAACAATCAACAGGACCAGTGGAGGAAGGAGAAATCGAAAAGGCATTATGTCACACTCCAGGAGAGGACGGATGTTGCATGAGAAACGATATCGATGGAGTGTGATTGATGATAGGCGATGGAAGCGGCGGGCTCAAGGATTCGTCAGACGTAAATGGTGGGCCGTCGCGTTCGCTTGCGCTCACGCTTGCCCCACCCTACGATCACGGCGGGAAGCAGACATCCTTTTCTTTTCACTCCGACGGGGACGCTGTTCTCAAGTTTACCTCAAACTCTTCCCCATCCTCAAAGGACTTCGATGTCTCATCGAACGTTCGCCTTGTGGCCCGACAAGTAATCCCGTCAATCTCATATTCACAATACGACCAAATACCGGTTTGTGTCGTGCTTCCTGCACAAATCACAGGGAATGGAGCCAGGCGAGGTTGGATGGTGTGATAGCCGTGGTGCCGATGTCCGTGGAGCCACAAGTTGATGTCTCCAACTGTTGCGACGGGTAAGACCAAGTCGAGGTCACGGAGTCGTCGCCAG
>CAYYUU010000725.1:0-4691 GCA_964474955.1 uncultured Alcaligenaceae bacterium
CTCTCCGAAGATGCCATCGAAAAGTATTTGCGACACTACCAATGCATGTTGGCAGCGCGGCAACAAGACCTCGAACGCATGCGAGACGAGTATCGAACGACACGTCACGTGGTGTTGTCGATTGATGGGTTGCAACCCGAAAAAGGCCAGGAAACCCTTTACGTCGTGCGGGAATTACGCCAACAGAGGGTTTGGTTTGCCCGGCCACTTCTCTCGAGTACGACCGAGGAAATCCGCCCGTTGGTCCTTCAGGCACGCGATTGGGCCAGTCAGTTGAATCGTCCCGTGCGCCTGTGGATGTCCGATAAACAAAAGGCGTTTGTGACAACGATTGCCAGTGAGTTTGCAGGTGTGCCGCATCGCTACTGTGCCAACCATTTTCTGCGGGACCTGGCCAAGCCCGTATTGGAGCCAGGCAGCCATGCGAAAGTGAAAATGCGCAGTAAAATCCGCGGTTTGCGGACTATCGAGCGTGAGGTTCTGGAGTCGCGCGCCGCAGCCACGGCCACGACACACGAGCCGGAACCGCAAACGCATCGTGCCGAGGTAGGCCATTGTGTTCTTGAGGTGGTTCTCGATTATTGTGCGGCCGTTCGTGGCATTCTCAACGACAGTCAAGGGGGGCCGTTGCATCCCCCTGGAGTTCGGATGTTCAAAGCGTTGTGGGAAGTCCGAGAGTCGCTCGAACGCAACCTGCGGCTCAAAAAAGGGGGCGTGGAGAACGCCTCTTGGAGCGTTTGGCCGGGTGTATCGACAAAGGGCGAAGCCTGGTGTTTGAGAGCCAACAACAGGTGCAGACGTACGTCGCGACCATTCAACGCGTCGACACGACGTTGGATCCAACATCGAATCCTTGGCGCAAACGAAAGCAACTCTACAAGGCAATCAGTCGCGATTTGGCCTTGGCGGAAGATGCCATCAGCCAACAGATGAGTCGCGTCATGATGAGTTTCCAGGATGGCTTGTTCGTTGGCGGTGGTCGCTGCGATGTCTCACGTGACAACTTGGCTCTGGAGCGTTGGTTCCGTTTACCCAAAGGACACGAGCGGCGGATTCATGGCCGAAGTCATGCGGGAGTGCGCATCGTTGAATAAGGAGCGACGTTACTGTTGGCTTTGGATGCCCACCACCATCATCTGACGCCATTCACACAAGCGGAGTTATTTCCCTACCGCAATGCCGTTGTACCCGAATGTCAGAAGCAGGCCATGCAAAGACGAATAGTAATGCGCACTGCACGTTCGACTACCAAGCGAGCAACCTTGTTGCGAAATCTTGAAGAGAAGTATGCTGCTTCAGTTTAGCCTTGAAGCGGGTCGTTGATATTTTGCGACAAGTGCGGCATGCGAGAGCGGTTTTTCCAAGTTCTCGACATCCGTGTTGGTCTCGTAGTCTAACAACACAACTGTTCGATCTCGATTCTTCTCTCGGAGTTCTTCCACTTCGGCGTGGAGGCGATTCTCAAGCACCCACTTGTACGCGGGCAAATAAATTTCATACCGCGCTTCGCGATACCCCAAGAGTTCGCTCTCGGCTTCTCCGGCTTGGTGACCCAACACACGGCCATTCTTGCGAACGCTCCGTTTGATCCTTTGCATATTTCGAATCGTAAATTTGGATTCGTCGATTCCGGCATCTTCGAACACCTTCAAACCTTGCCAGATTCCCTCGACAGACTCAGCACATTTTCCGGGCCAAAATGGAATCGGGATGTTCCCGTGTGGATAGAATGGACTGAACTTCACCCATGGCGTTTCCCTTGGAAGTGACGTCGATGATGTGTGAATTGGGATGAAGTTTTTTGATCGTCTCCAACTTTTTCCTTCGGCTTTCCACGAGAATGGGCATCATGGGGCAACGGTCCTCGAAATGATAAGAAAATGGGCCGGAGCGGAAATATCAGCATTCCTCGATTACACTGAATGTACCTTCCCACAATGCTCCTACAAGGGCAGTAGATCTGATGGAACTTACCTTGACAAAAACCAACCCAAGATAATTTTGTTTAACTAAATGGTTCACCAAAGAAGCCAGCCGCTCGACCATACTTTCTTTGCCCTTTCGGACCCAACCCGACGCAGCATTCTTTCGCGGTTGGCCGAAGGGGACAAGACCATTGCCGAGTTGGCCAAACCACTCTCGATGAGTTTGCCCGGAGTAACCAAGCACCTCCGCGTACTTGAGCAAGCCGGACTCATCAAACAAGAGAAGCGAGGACGAGCAAGGCTCTGTCGATTGATCGCCGAACCATTGAAGGAAGCCGCCGAGTTCGTGGAAACGTATCGGCAATTCTGGGAAACACAACTCGACAATCTCGCCGAGTACTTGGAACAAACCACAGATGACGAGTCTTCGACGGAAAGCTCCGAAGAAGTATCGACTGACAACTTGGCGCCTCGAACCAAGGAAGGCAAATCCAATGACGGATAACACGTCGACAGACAACACGTTAACTATTCGGCGAGTCATCAAGGCCCCGGTCGAGGAAGTCTTCAATGCGTGGACACGACCACAACACCTTCAACACTGGTGGCGAGCGCATCCAGATTGGGAAACATACGACACGGAGGTCGACCTGCGCGTTGGTGGAGGCTACCGCCTCGGGATGCGAAATCCGGAAGACGGTCTCACGTACATCTGCTATGGCAAATTTCGCGAGGTCGTTCCGCCGACCAAGCTCGTTTACACATGGTCGTGGGAACCACCCGGTCACGATGTCGGAGAAACCCTCGTGACCGTGGAGTTTCTCGACAAAGGCGATGCCACCGAACTCGTTCTCACCCACGAACGATTTCCCACGAGTGGAGCGGCTCAAGAACACAACACCGGGTGGACTGGAGCATTGGAAAACTTCTTGGGGTATGTCGAAGCCATGTAAGTTTGGTAAAGTGCGAGTCTCATAAATCTGCCCTGTCTCGAAAGTTCAAGGAGGAACTGTCTTGGTCAAAAAAATGTTGATCGGGGTGGCAATTGCGTCGGTCGTGCTTTACGTCTGGGGCTTTATGTACTGGGCAATGGGTCCGTATCCGACGATGATTTGGAAACAGTCGCCCGACGACGTTTCGGCTGGCAAGGCCATGGTCGAACACTTCCCCGAGCGAGGAACGTATTTTCTCCCCGCTCACACATCCGATATGAAAAAGACCCAGGAATTGTTCCAAAAGGGGCCGATTGCGATGGTTCACGTTCTCTCCGTCGAAGGGCGAAACTGTCTTGAGCCCAGGATTATGGTCTTCGGTTTCGGACTGAACGTCGTGGTCTTGTTGATGATTGGCGTGTTGCTCCAATGGGTGTCTCCAGCGCTTCCCACATATTTCTCGCGAGTCGGCTTCGCGGCATTCGTCGGCCTCACTGGGGCCGTGTTCATCGACGTGGGCAGTGCCGTTTGGTGGGAAATTCCGTTGGAATGGAAACTGTATGAAGCAGGATACGATGTTTCGTTCTGGATTCTCGCGGGAGCGATCCAAGGCGCATTCGTCACTCGAAATGGGCCGAAATCAAAAGGAAGTCATCCGACCAACACGCAGTCCGCCGCCCTGCCTCAGAAATCCCAAGAGCAACTTGTCGCAGGGTAAGTTGTCGTCACGGCGAAAGCGATTGGGTTGGTCTGGTAATGTTGCCCGACCAGCTCCGTAAACGTGGAACATTCCCTCGTTTTGCGGGCCTGCTTCTGACGAGGAGCGCGAACTTGATCGTTGTCCGATGTTATTAGTCGTCGAGACACGCGGCTCGAAGGTCCCGAACGATTTCCAACCGTCTCCAAATTCCAAAATCCAAAGGAGTACTCGATATCATGAATTGGACGCCCTTCGCTTCGTGTCTTTAGATCGGAGGGAATCCTCAGCCCTTCTCGTGGAACGTATCGATGGAACCGGAAAAACTCATCATTGCTCTCAAACGCCCGCAAGCCTTCCCATACGAGGCGTCGGATATTTTTGTACTCCAGACGCACATCTCGATCGTGTTTCTCGCTGGCGAGTTCGTCTACAAGCTAAAGAAAGCGGTGTCGTTGGGATTTCTCGACTTCTCGACCCTCGAAGCAAGGAAACACTATTGCGAGGAGGAAGTCCGTTTGAACCGACGACTCGCTCCGCAAGTCTACCTCGGAGTCGTTCCGGTCACGGAGAAAAACGGTGGGCTTCAGTTCGAAGGAGACGGGGAACCTGTTGAATGGGCCGTGAAGATGCGCCGAATTCCCGACGAAGCGACTCTGGAAGACCGGATCGAAGAGAACTCGGTAAACGCGAATGACCTCCAGCGGGTGGCGCGAAGGTTGGCGGAATTTCACGCGAGCGGCGATTCCTCCGAACACATCACGCAGTTCGGGCGGTTCGCAGCGGTGGCCGAGAACGCGATGGAAAACTTTCGACAAACGGCAGACCACGTAGGCCACTCGGTCAGCCAAGCTGTGTATGACCGGGCGAAAGAGTTGACCGAGCGGCGACTCGAAGAACTCCGAGACTTGATCGAAGATCGGGCCGAAAGAGGGATGACCAAGGATACCCACGGAGACCTTCGAGTTGACCACGTTTATCTGTTTCCCGACGAATCACCGAACGACATCGTGATCCTCGATTGCATCGAATTCAATGAACGATTCCGGTTCTCCGATCCGATCGCCGACGTCGCGTTCCTTGTGATGGATTTGCAGTACCACGGTCGGAGGGACCTGGCCAAGGTCTTGGTGGACG
>CAYYUU010000726.1:0-4691 GCA_964474955.1 uncultured Alcaligenaceae bacterium
AGTGAATGTGATGATCAACCTTCGTTTGTTGTGTTGGTCTCGAACGGAACCGGAAGAGCAGGCGGACAGCCGCTCTACAATCGTTTGTGGGGGAGTGGGTTCTTGCCGACGACTAATCAAGGGATCAAATTTCGGTCGGTTGGTGATCCTGTGTTATACCTTTCCAATCCGCCGGGAATCAATCGACAAACTCGTCGACGAATTCTCGATGATCTCTCCGAACTGAATAACATCAACCAACAACGAGTCGGTGATCCTGAGATTCAAACGCGGATTGCTCAATACGAGATGGCGTATCGGATGCAGATGTCGGTTCCAGAGTTGACGAATTTATCGAACGAACCGCGACATATCCTTGATATGTATGGTCCCAATGTTCGTCGACCGGGGACGTATGCGGCGAACTGTTTGCTTGCGCGTCGTTTGGCCGAGCGCGGCGTTCGCTTCATTCAGTTATTCCATCGTGGCTGGGACCAACATACGGATCTCCCGCAACAAATCCGTGGACAATGTCGCGATACGGACCAACCTTCGGCAGCTCTGGTTGCGGACTTGAAACAACGTGGTCTGTTGGACGATACGTTGATCGTGTGGGGAGGCGAGTTTGGTCGGACTGTCTATTGTCAAGGGACATTGACACGAACGAACTACGGGCGCGATCATCATCCGAGATGTTTTACGGTTTGGTTGGCGGGTGGAGGTATTCGTCCGGGCATGAGTTATGGAGAGACCGACGATTATTCCTATAACATCGTTCGCGATGGTGTCCATGTACATGATCTTCACGCGACGATGCTCCATTGTTTGGGTATTGATCATCGTCGTTTGACATTCCAATTCCAGGGACGGCATCATCGTTTGACGGATGTACATGGCAATGTGGTTCGTGATATCCTGACGTGATCGCAATCGGAATCCCAACTTGGCAAAGATACGAAACAACTTTCGAGGATGACATATGCGTTTTGTTGGCCGATGGCTGTGTTCGTTCGCAGTTGGATTCATCGCGGTTGGGTTCGTCTTGATGTCAGGATGGATGGCGCGTTCCTCCGATGAGAAGGTGAAAAAGAGCCAAGCCACACTTTTCACCAAGCAGATCGCTCCTTTGTTGCAAGCTCGGTGTCTCCAATGTCATAACGATAAACGTGCTCGGGGTGGTCTAAATCTGAGTACTCGCAAACACATGATGGCCGGAGGTGATACCGGGCAAGCTGTAATACTCGGCCATGCGGATAAGAGTTTGTTAGTGAAGGTGATATCGGGTAAGAATCCTCGGATGCCCCGGCGCGGTGATGGGCTTTCGGCCAAGCAAGTCGATGCTGTGCGGCAGTGGATTAATGATGGGGCTGTGTGGCCTGAAAATGTCAAACTCGTTGCGAGTGCGCCGAGCCGGGGAAGTGCTGTCACATGGTGGTCGAGGAGAAAACTGAAGCGTCCGCCTATTCCAAAATTGAAGAATACTGAATTAGTGAGAACTCCGATTGATGCTTTCGTTCTTGCCATGCTTGAGGCGAAAGGATTGTCCCCGTCCACAGAAGCAGATCGATTGACGTTGTTGCGAAGGTTGAAATTCGATTTGCATGGTTTGCCGCCGACTCCGGAAGAAATCGATACATTTCTGACGGATCAATCCCCGCTGGCCTATGAAAGGCTCATTGATCGATTGTTGGCGAGCCCTCTTTATGGCGAACGATGGGGACGCCACTGGCTTGATATTGTGCATTACGCCGATACGCATGGGTTTGACAAAGATAAGCTGCGGTTATGGGCATGGTTATATCGTGATTGGGTCATCTCAGCGTTTAACCGTGATATGCCATATGATCGGTTTGTCCGAATGCAACTTGCTGGGGATGCGTTGGACACGGATAGTTCTGAGGGTGTGATTGCGACGGGGTTTGTTGTCGCTGGTCCATGGGATTTTGTTGGTCAAGTGGAACTGCGGGAAGGAACCGTGGCCAAGATGAAAACTCGCTTGCTTGACCGGGATGATATGGTTGCGAATACCATGTCTACGTTTGTGAGTACGACGGCTCATTGTGCGCGATGTCACGATCATAAATTCGATCCTATTTCTCAAAAAGAATATTATCAACTCCAGGCAGTGTTTGCTGGTGTTGAGCGTGGAAATAGGACGTTTCTGGATGACCATGCGAAAAGCCAAGTCGAGCAATTACAACGACTCAAGAAACGACAGCTGGCACAACGCGAATCGTTGGAAAAGCAGATCGCCAAACTTACGGCGCCACAAATGGGGCAGCTGGAGGCTCAAGAAATTAAGTTGCGGAAAGAACTCCAAAGTCTGATATCGCTTCGGACAAAAAAGGCAAGTCCGACGAATGGTTGGCACAGTCGAATCGAGCGAAAACAAGATGTGACAAAGTGGCTACAAGTAGATCTTGGAAAACGTATTGAGATCAATCGGATTCGCTTGATACCGGCGAGACCGACGGATTATCCCGATACGCAGGGATTTGGTTTTCCGGTTAGGTTTCGAGTAGAAATCTCCAACGATCCCAAGTTTCGTCGATCGTATGTTGTTGCCGATCATACATTGAAGGATTATCCCAATCCGCAGAACGAGCCTGTTGAGTTTACTCTCCCACCAAATCAAATCGCTCGTTATGTGCGGGTTACCGCGACGAAATTATGGTTGCGTCGCAAAGACTGGATCTTCGCTTTGGCGGAAATGCAAGTTGAGTCGAACAAGGACAATGTGGCCATTGGCTCGCGAGTGACTTCGCTCGATTCGATTGAAGCGGGTCGGTGGAGCCGTCGGCACTTGGTGGATAATTGTGATAGTCGTCATCGACTAGTGGATCTTTCGGATCCGAAAGTAGCGGCTCAGATCGTTCGCCGTGACAAACTCCGCGAGGGCATTGAAGAAGTTCGCACAGGACAAAAGCGTCTGATGCGGAAACGGGTTCCTGCTCCAGTCTTGAAGAAACTCGCGATCACCAATGCCCTTCTGAAGACTATCCAAAGAAGGTTACAAGAACTCCAAAAACCATCCAAGGTCTATGCCGTGAAGCCACGAAGTCCGCGACCAATTCATGTGTTGCATCGTGGAAACGTGGCAAAAAAGCAGGAGCTTGTTGGGCCCGGAGCCTTGTCTTTGATTCCGAGTTATTCGGGTGAACTCTCGGTGAAGAATCTCAAGCAAGAAGGGCATCGCCGTTTGGCTCTTGCGAACTGGGTTGTGGATAAACACAACGTGTTGACGTGGCGGAGCATTGTCAACCGTGTTTGGCAATATCACTTTGGGCGTGGTTTGGTCGATTCTCCGAATGACTTTGGGAAGAATGGGTCGCGACCAACTCATCCGAAACTGTTGGATTGGTTGGCTATGGAATTTCGTGACAACGGACAATCCTTCAAAAAGTTACATAAGCTCATTCTTATGAGTTATGTGTATCGACAATCGTCACAACACAACGAAGCAAACGCCAAGGTTGACGCCGACAATCGGTATCTTTGGAGACAGAACCGCCGGAAACTCGATGCCGAATCGATCCGAGACAGTGTTTTGGCTGTGAGTGGCCAATTGAATGCTCGAATGGGCGGACTCGGGTTTAAGCTCTTTCATTTCAAGAATGATCACTCGCCGCATTATAAATATGGGGTTCCGGACATCGTCAATGATCCCAAGACTTTTCGACGGTCTGTTTATCGGTTCACGGTTCGGAGTGTTGGCAATCCGTTTATGGAATCCCTGGACTGTGCCGATCCCAACATCAGCGTTCCGAAGCGGAATAAGACTCTCACGGCTTTGCAGGCATTAGCGCTGTTGAATAATCCGTTCATGGTGAAACAAGCGGAGTATTTCGCGGCACGGTTGAAAAAGGAAAGCGAGGATCCGCAGAAGCAAATCGAATACGCGTATCGGTTGTGTTTTGCGAGGAGGCCAAGTCGCGAGGAGAGTCAATTGTTGATGGGCTATGCGAGAAACCATGGGTTAGCGAATATGTGTCGATTGTTGTTCAATGCGAATGAGTTTTTGTTCGTTGATTAAATTGAGGAAAGCATGAATCACAACATTCCCGACAGACGATCTTTCCTCTGGGAAGCTGGTGGGCTTTGCGGTATCGCCCTGGCTCATATGTTGGGGCGTGACCAGTTGCTTGCGGATCAGCCGAGTCCCCGGGCAGAGTTCAATGGTGGTTTGCATCATCGAGCGAAGGCCAAACGTGTGGTTATGCTGTTCATGTCAGGCGCGGCCAGTCAGGTCGATACGTTTGATTACAAGCCGGAACTCATTCGGAGACATGGTCAACGGTTTGATCCGGGTGGCCGGGTCGAATTATTTCAAAGTAACCCAGGCGCGTGCATGAAGAGTCCGTGGACGTGGGAGCAATACGGCCATTGTGGAAAATGGATTAGTAGTTTACTGCCACATCTGGCGACGTGTGTTGATGACATGGCGTTTATCCCGTCGATGCAATCGCGGTCGAATGTGCATGGTCCCGCGACGTTTATGCAGAACACGGGTTTTGTGCTTCCTGGGTTTCCGAGTATGGGGGCATGGATAAGTTATGGGCTCGGCAGTATGAATCAGAATCTGCCGTCGTTTGTTGTGATGCCCGATTCGCGTGGTTTTGCGCCGAATGGTCCGGCGAACTGGACTGCGGCGTTTCTGCCTGCTCAACATCAAGGAACGATGATTCGTCCGACCGCGCCGAACCCGATTGCGG